>JALHLM010000539.1 GCA_022844585.1 Pirellulales bacterium
TTTACATCCGGGCTCGAACCCACGTTCGCCCAGACATGCACGTGGGGCGAGCCGCGGAAGTACCAGACGAACGACGGGCCTTCCAGGCGCCAGCAGTCCCAGATCTTGTCGTTGCCGATGTCGCCGTCCTGATAGAACGCCAGCGAGCATTTTTCCAAGCCGCCCATCGACTTGAGGCACGCGGCGACTTCCTCGCGATCGGCGTTGCGGTACGGCTCCAGCAGCTTGGCGATCACCTTTTCGACTTCGCCTTGCTGATCGGCCGACATCTCGCCCACCGACAGCCCCGGAAACTGTCCGCTTGGACCGCGGAAGGCCACCGCTTGCTCGCTCGGCAGGTTGCTCACCAGAGCGATCGCTCGTTGCTTGCCGTCGAGCATGTCGAACACGCGGTTCGCCGCAGCGCCTTGCTCCCAGAACACGTTGCCCGGATGGCCTGGCTCTTCCTCGTCTTGCGGAGCGTGTCCGTAGAAGATCGGCCCACCGAACGCCATATGTTCGGTCGAGTTGCCGTCGCACCGCATGGTCATGTGCCGGCCGGTCATCACGAACTCGAATTTATCGCTTCCTGGCTGGCCGAAGATGGCGATGTTCTGCTGGTTGCCGTAACCGCCGGCGTCGTCTTCCAACTGCCGATCAATCCGGGCATGCCAATCGGGATGCAGCAACCCCTTGTAGATTTCGCGAATCAAATCGCGCTGATCGTCGGAGAAGAAATCGTCGTTGATCGCCGGCTCGGTAATGTGCCAGTTGTTGGCCACCCGGGTGCGCAATAGCCCGCGCTTGGGATCGACGTGATCCCAGGCGAAACAGACTTCCTTTTTCTGCTCCTCGCTGAGAATGCCATACAACTTGGCGACCGAGGTCTCCGGAGCGGACGCAGAAGCAGCTTCGTCCGCCCGCGACCAGACCGGGTAAATCCCACCCGTCGCCGCCACCGCGCCGACCGCGGCGGACGCCTGCAGGAACTTGCGGCGCGATACGGACGACGACGATTCACTCGTATCGCAATCGGCACAACGGCGAGAAGACTGAGACATGATCGGGCCTCGCGAGTCTTGGATGGGCGGGAAGGGGAACCGGCGCGAACGTGACCGCTATTAGAACGCGGCGACAACCAGATTGCCAGCTTTGCGTGGAACCGTTTTTCCGTCCGAAGTGGCAGCGACTGTTTTTCCGCTGTTTCCCTGCTTCCCCAGCTATCCGCCGCGGCCAACAAACTCATCTTGCTTTGCGCCGCCTTTCCGAATATTCACACTCCCCCATAAGCTTGGCAAAGCCCCCGGAGTGTTTCCATGCGCTCGAAGTCTGGCCTAATCTTGGCGTTGCTCTGCAAATCAGTCGTGCTCGCGACGGCGACCGGATGCCTCAGCCTCGGCGGCACGACCTACACCGGTAGCTCGCCCGAAGTCGAAGGACGCGTCTCCTCGCTCGAGTCACGCGTCGGCAAACTCGAAAGCATGCTGCACGGCCCGCCCGCTCCAAACATGGCGCCGTCGGCAGCGCCTGGGTTTTAGTCCAGAAGTTCAGTCCCGTAGGTCAGGCACCGCAGCCGAAGGACTCAAGTTAAACGAGCAAGGAGTCGTCGCCACGTCCCAAGACGCTGCCAGCGAGGTGCCTGACAGGAGCAAGCGTCGAACTGTCAGGCACGTCCCTGTCCTGCGTCTATGGATGTTGCCACGGCGGGACTTGTTGCATAGCAGTTGACTTCGACGGCGGTGCCTGACCTACTGAACGGGACCAATTTCGTCGTGTCCAGAGCGAATTGCACTGTAGGCAGAGAGCCTTGCCTAATTGTGAGTACAACCATGCCATTGATCGCTCAATTGGGCGATATGTTTGATGACTCGACCTGGTATCTGATCTTTTTCATCGGGTTCGGGTCGCCAGCAGTGGGCTGTTTGCTTGGTTGCATGAAGCGATACGGCCGCATGCCACGGCTGATAGATGCTGCCGTGTACTATTCCCTGTTGGGAATTGTTTACGCCGTGGCGGCATACATGCGTCGCGAATCGTTGATCACATTTGCTGCCTTCTCATTCCTGCTCATGGCCGGCCCAGTCCTCGGCATAACATTATTGCTTCGCCCTGGCGATGGCGGCGAGGAGTAACGTGAAACCGGAAATAACTCAGCGGTAGTTCCATCGCCGCTCTCAATCTGGATGCTCCTCCCCGAGCGGATGTTTCGTGCGCTCGCCACGTTTCCGCTTTTCTTCTTCCCAGAAATCACGTATGCCATTCGCTAGACCCACCCCATTGGGTGGATCGCGTGGACTGGCATTCGGCCGGAGGCTCTGGTAGACTACCAGCCCCGCCAAGTTATCCACATATGTTGATCTGATTGCGCTTCCTGGCTCGGTCTGCTCCGAGTTCCCACGGGTTGCGTGGTTCACACACCGAGGAGGTAACTCTCATGCGCGTGTGCTCGCTTCGTTCCCTGATCGTTGTTGCGGCGCTCTTGGCGCTCGCCGCGTTCAATCGTTGCGCCACTGCCGACGACAAGCCCGCTGGGGAAAATGCTCCCGACGCCGCCGAAGGGGAGGCTCCCGTCGTCCCCAATGTCGAACGGCCCGCTACCCCGCCCACGCCCCCCAGCGCCGCCGAACTGGCCGTCCGGCCGGACGCCGACGGGTTGGTCTCGTTCAGCTTCCGCGGCCAGCCGTGGCCTGCCGTGCTGGAATGGCTCGCCGACGTCTCGAACATGAGCCTGGAATGGCAACAGGCCCCGCCGGGCTATCTCGACCTCACCACGCGCGGCAAATACAGCGTGCCGGAAGTGCGCGATCTGATTAACTCGGTGCTACTCTCGCGCGGGTTCACGCTGCTCGATAACGGCGAGATGCTGCTCGTCGTGCATCTCAAGGAGCTCGACGTCAGCCTGGTCCCCTGGGTCGCGGCCGATGAGCTAGATCAGCGCGGCAAACATGAATTGCTGCGCACGTCGTTCGACTTGCAGCGCCTGCGCGCGGACGCATTTGTCGAAGAGTTGAAACCGCTGTTGAGTCCCTACGGGCAACTCAGCGCCCTGGAAACCACGAACCGGCTCGACATGCTCGACACGGCCGGCAACCTGCGCCGCATGCGCGATCTGATCGGCGAGGAAGAACGGCACAGCAGCCAAACCACCGAGGTGCGCGAGTATCGACTCAAGTACGCCAAGGCGGCCGAGGCCTTGGAAACCTTGAAGACGCTGCTCGGAGGTAAATCGAACGGCGCGCAAGTCTCGCTGACGCAAGATCAGCAACAACAGTTGATGGAACAGCTGAAACAGATGCAGCAAAAGGGGGACGCGCCCAAGATGCCGCCCCGCGGCGATGAAGCCTATTTGGCGATGAATCAGCGGGAAAACAGCATTCTGGCACACGCTCCCGTCGACAAACTCGCCGTGATCGAACAGGCGATCGAATATCTCGACGTCCCTACGAATGTCGAAAGCGATGGCGCCCTCGGCGCCGAATTGCCGCGAATGCAGCGCTACGAATTGCAAACGATCGACCCGGAACCGATCGTCCGCGTGCTGCGCGAGATGGGCACGCTCGATCCCACGGCGCGATTGGAAATCGACAAAGAAAACCGCGCGATCATCGTCCACGCGCCGCTCGCCGATCATGTCACGGTCCGCGCCGTGATCGATAAGCTCGACGTCGGCGGGCGCACGATGGAGATGATTCAACTCCGCCGCGCGAATGTCGATTACGTGGCGAAGTCGCTCGAGTTCCTGCTCCGCGGCGCCGACAACGAACGCCCCGGCGCAACGAAGCGCGCGCAGTACGCGACCGATCGCGAAAACAATCGCCTATTCCTCTGGGCGAACGAAGCGGAACTTGCCGATGTGCGCCGGTTGCTGGTCAAGCTCGGCGAGTACGGCGCTAACAGCGCCGCCCCGCCGCTTCAACAAACGATTCTCTTACCGCCAGGTAAAGAGCCCGAAGAGGTCTTGCGCGAGCTGGAAAAACTCTGGCCGTCGGTGAGCCCGCGCCCGATGGAAACCACGCCCGCGACGCCGGCGCCGGCCGCCGACGAAGGCGCCGCGGCTCCGGTGCAGACCGATGCCGTGGCCGCCACGGCGGAAGCGGCGCCCACTCCGGCGGTGAGCAATCTTCCCGCAGAAGAATTTGCCTTGGCG
>JALHLM010000540.1 GCA_022844585.1 Pirellulales bacterium
GCGGTATGGGCGTCAACGCCGCACCGGTGTCGAAGTTCGATGAAAAACTGTCGCAGCCGAGCGGTCCGGCAAACTTCAAGGGCCTGCCGGTCGCGGACTTGGCGATGCTGATTACCGAACAGGCCAAAGTGCCCGTCATCGTCGATCACCACACGTTCGAGGCGTCCGGCGGCGAGATGAATTTCCAGATTAATCTCTCGCTGGAGAGCGACACGCTGACGTGGAAAGAAGTGCTCGCCGCGATCGCCGACACGCATGACATCGGCTTCATCATCCGCGACTACGGCATCCTCGTCACCACGCAGCAAAAGGCCGCCGCGCAAGGAGTCGGCAGCGGCTTCTTCGGCGGCCTCGGCGGCGGCATGGGCGGGGCTGGCGGCGGCGGCTTCGGCGGGGGCGGCTTCTAGGTAGATCCATAGGGAATCAGGTTCGAAGTGCTACTGGCGGCTTGTCTGCCAGCGCTGAAAGAATATTTGTACGCCGACTCTTTTCCGGTGCTGGCGGACAAGCCGCCAGTGGCACTCGCGAATCTAGAGTTGACAAAGCATTCGCGATTTTCTGTCGCATTTTCTCTGGCGAATGCTTGCCCTCTCCGGTAGCTTAGCCGTGTATTGGTGAAGTCACCTATAGACAGTAGTTCGCGTATCCGCCTATTTTTTGCGTGGCGTTCCGCCGGGACGCCGTTGGGCTATTTGTTTCGAGGACGTGGGACGTGTCTTTCAAGATCTATGCGGGCAATCTGCCCTGGCTAGTAACGGATCAGTCGCTACGAGAACTATTCGAGCCCTTTGGCGTTGTGCTCGTGGCGGAAGTGGTGATCGATCGCAGGAACGGACGCCCGCGTGGCTTCGGGTTCGTGCGGATGGATTCGGCCGAGGTGGCGCAGAACGCTATCAATGCCTTGCATGGCATGACTTGGCACGATCGCCCGATTCGCGTCGCGGCGGCGAAAGACGCCGCCGACGACCTACCGGCCAGTCCGTCCGGTTAAGCGCTTTCAGCAAGGCGGGAATGTGGCAAGGCGAATTGATCTTCGCGCCGCGATCAGGATAATAGGCGGCGAGAGCGCTTTTCGCGGATCCCGTCTCCTCTTCGCCCGCCCGAGCCACGCTCATGTACGAACGCTTCACGCCCCGCGCGCGTTGGGTCATGGAACAGGCCGGCCATGAGGCCAAACGGATGGAGCACGACTACATCGGCACCGAGCACGTGCTATTGGCGCTGCTCCAAGAGCGGCACGGTCATGCCCATCGCGTATTCAAGCAACTGCTGACCGACCTGAAAAAAGTCGGCAGAGAGACGGAGAAACTCGCCGAGCGCGGGTCGCACAACCTGGCGATTGGCAAGCTCCGCCAAACGGCGCACGTCAAAAACGTCTTGAAATGCGCTCAGACCGAAGCACAAGCCAGGCAACTGCCGCAAACGGGTACGGCCATGTTGTTGCTGGGGTTGCTGCAGGAAGAGGACGGCATCGCCGCGATGGTGCTCACGCAAAACAAGGTCACACACCGCGGCGTCGGCTCGATTTTGCAGACCATGGCCAAATCCCACGTCGACCTCGCAAAGGAAGACGACGTCGCCACGAGATCAATGCTCTCACAACCATGGGCCATCGGCGCGATCGCTGGCGTCGTGGTTCTGATCCTAGTTGCCGGCGTTGGCAAGGGACTTGGCTGGTGGTAGCGGGTGAACTACTGCTCAAGTCATGGCGCGTTCGCCGGCCCGTCCGGGGCTACTTCAAAGGCCGCCACGACGCGTGGATGAATCCGTGTAGGCAATCGCGTGGTGAGATCCACAAACGCCCACTCGGTCGCGGCGGTGGCGAGCACTTTCTCGTCGCTGGCGCGGCGCATTTCGTAGCGTCGGACAGAACTCGCCCGTCGAAATGACGCGACCCAGGTGCGGACGTGGATTTCCTCCGCCTCGAACGCCGGGCGGAGATACTCGATCTGATGCGAGCGCACGACGAATACGGCGCCGAGTTCTTCGTAGGCCTTCGAGTCCCAGCCCTGTACCGCGGAATGCGCCACGGCGGCGTCGAGCATCCAACGCAGATAGACCAGGTTGTTCGCATGCCCCAGGCGATCGATCTCGTCCGGTTGCACGATGAGGCGGTGGGAATAGATGGCGGGCATAACCGGCCAACGTATCGAACGTCGGCCGAGAATGCTACCACGCTCACGCAACGATCGAGCCAGAAGCGTCAGCGCCTGGAGCGCGCGCGAGACGACGACTACTCCGGGCGCTGACGCTTCCGGCTCTAAAGATTGCTCGTCGTGCGAGAATCGTCGTGGATTTCTGCGTTTACAGCACTTCGAGGAGGAACTCGTCTTCGATCGCGAGGTCGTTGGCCGAGGCGTCGACGACGTCGAAGGAGAGCGAGATGTCGAGGCTTCCGCCGCCGACGCGGAGGAAGTACGTGCTGCCGAGCGAGCCGGCCGCTTGCAACGCGGCGAAACCGGACGGCGTGGTCGTGGCGATCACGTGCATCTGCTCATCGTACAACGTCATGTAAACCGGACGCGACGTGTTCGAAGCGGCCTGTACGTTGAACAAGCTGAAGCCGCGGTCGAAGGAGAACCACATGTCGCCGGCCGAGACGCTCAGGCCGGTGATCAGGCCGTCCGTCGGCGCCGAGCCCATGAACAAGCGCTTGACGAGGAATTGCGAACGCAGGCCGCCTTCGCCGAAGTTGTTCTCGAAGCCGTCGATCGACTCGCCGAGTTCGATGTGGAACTCGTCGTTGAAGCTGAGCCCGCCTTGCGTGCCGATGGCGTCGAGGCCGTCGGCGTAGAAGCCTGGCTGCACTTCGCGGATGATGTAACGGCCTGGCTGCAAGCCCGGGAACGTGTATGAGCCGTCCGGGCCGGTGATGGTCGATTGGAAAATCGGCACCTGCAAGGCGACGCCTTGCAAGTCGATGAACACGTTCGCCAGACCGGTTTCGTCAGCGTCCTTGACGCCATTGTTGTTGCTGTCGAAGTAGGCATACCCGGAGAGGCTGCCTGGCGTGATTTCGTCGTCCAGAATGGTGCCGATGCCGACGGCCTTGCCAATCAAGGTGTTCGTGGCGTTGGCGAGCACCATCTGGAAGGTCTCGTTCGGCTCGTCGACCAAGTCGCCGTTGATTTGCACGGAGATCGTTTTCACCAACTCGCCCGGCGCGAATTCGAGCGTGCCGGAAGTGGGAACGAAATCAATGCCGCTCGTGGCGGTCTCGCCGATGGTGCTATAGCCGACGCTGACGGGAATCTCCGAAAGCTTGGACAGCGTCACGGTGAATACGGCGGTCGTTTCGCCGGCGTTGCCTTCCACGATTTCGATGTCGTTGATGTTGGCCGTCGGGGGAGTGGCCAGAATCGTGCCGATGCCTTCGCCGTCCGCGATCGGGGCGCCCGTGGCACTCGTCAATCGGAGCGTGAAGGTTTCGTCGTCTTCATCCACGGCGTCGGTCGCGATCGGTACGCGAATCTCTTGCGTCAGCGAGCCTTCGGCGTCGAAGGTGATCGAGCCCGCCGTCGCGGTGTAATCGCCCGGGGCGATGGCCGTGCCGTTGGCGGTTGCGAAGTTGACCACGACGTCGGTCAAAGTGGTGTTGGAGAGCGTCACGGTAAAGACCGCTTCGCCGCCTTCGACCACCGTGGCATCGCTCACGGACACGCTCGGCGGCGGGCCAATCTGCAGCACCGTGCCGACGTACAACACCTGGCTCGGGTCGATGGGATCGTCGGTGCCGTAGACCAACACCTGGTTGCCTTCGACGTCCGCCGGATCGGCATTGAATCGCGCCACGCCGTTCGCGAGCGCGGTAAATGGCGCGCGAAACAGCAGAAATTCGTCGGCGCCCAAAGGAATGGTGCCGTCGAAGGCGCCCACTTCATCAATCAAGCCAGCCGTGCCAAAAGCACCGTTGTGGCCGTTCGGATAGTCCTCGCCGAATTCAATGTCCGTCAACAGCGACGGACCCTGAACGTTGATTTGCGAGAAGAAAATGTCCAAGTACGCCTGGAACACGCCTTCCGGGACTTCGCGCCGGTCCTGGACGAAGACTTGAATAAAGAAGTCTTCGCCGACCAGGGCGTTCGTGATCGGAGCGCCATTGACGTCCG
>JALHLM010000541.1 GCA_022844585.1 Pirellulales bacterium
ACCTCTTGCGCTGCGTACTGCAAGAGCTTGTCGGCCAACCATGCCGCGCCGGTCGCCAGGAGGTCAGGCATGGCGCTTACCGGGACAGCAGCTCGACGTCCAAGACATCGAGCCGCACAATGTTCGAGGCGCTCGCCGCCGACCAAGTGGCGGAAACCACCAGGTCCTGTGTGATCGTCGTATCGACCACCGTCGACGCCTTCAAGAATGGTTTTCCGGTGACGGTGCCGGGCGTTCCCAAGGCTTGCAGCCCAGTGGCCACAATCGTGCCGGCGACGCCGACGGTGCGGACCACGAGATCGGCCTCGATATAAAAGATGTCGTTTGTGGCCGGATCAATGGCGCCGGTGGTCGCGATCTGCACGCCGGCCGTACCGCCGACTTTGAGTTGCACCGTGAGTGTATCCGTGGCGTTTTGATTGGTGACGATCCCCTGGCCGCGAATGCGGATCACATCTCCTTTCTTCAAGCGATTGGCGGGGATGGTGACGCTCTTATTGAACGCCGTCTCGACGATGGTGTTGGTAACCGAGTTCGAAGGTCCGTCGGCCGAGTAAATGAGCGCAGTATCCTGTAACGCGGCCAGCTTCACCCGCACCCGCGTGTCGGTATCGGCAGCGGCGCGAACGCATTTGCCGAGATAAGCGTATCCTGCGCCCGTTGAGACCGCTCGATCGTTGAGATCGTCCCAATAAACGTTCTCACCGACGGCGAAGCTGAGACTGATGTTGATCTTGGTGAAATCAAAGACACCCTCGACGGCCAGCGCCCCTTGGCGCCCGGCTTCGATGTCCAGGTTGGCGACGCCGGCCACGCGGCCGTTCTGCACCACGACGTCTCCCGAGGCGACCGCCGTGGCCGGCGTGTAATCGATATGGCGGCCCTCATGGGCCAAAATCGCTTGCGGCATGATGTTCCTTTACGTCTCGTTCGTTTTGAATCGTCGCAATCGCGTTTCGCTGTGAGGCTTACACTTCGCCCTTGCTCTTCGCCGCGGCCCGGAAATCTTGCACGCCGACGCCGAAATCAAAATAGCCCCGCCACTGCATGCCGAGGGTGTTGAAATCGGTTTCGCCCGACTCGATAGTCGGCACACGTCGCCCCCGCAAGTAGGCGATTTCGAACGCGGCCAAATCAGCGGGGTTGGCGAACACGTACCAGGCCACGGCGCTCCCGCCGGCGATCGACTGGCTATTCAAGTACGGCGTGGCCACCGGCGTGAATTTGCCGGCGTGCGGGTTATTGGCCGGGCTCGGCTTGCCGGCAGTGGTCGTCTCGTTGACCCGCGTCTCGGTCATCAGCTGCTCGGAAGTGACCTTGAGGCTCGTGGGCACGAGCAGAATTGCCGGGTTGACCAGGATCGGCTTGCCTTCGCTGTCGGTCTGGTCGAGGAACTTTTGTTCGAGCTGCGTCAGCGCTGCGATCGACAGCACCGTGTCCGCGCCCGAGATGAAGTTCTTGTTGAGCGTGCTGAAAAAGCTCGAGGGGTTCGAGAGCAGGAGCTCAAACACGGCCTCTTCGCGTTTCAAAGCTGACATGCGACCGATAATTCTTGGCAACTGGAGGAACGCTCCCAAATCGTCGTTGATCATCATCTGTCGCGTGAGCGACAACATCCGACCATAAGTGTCGATGCGATTCGTGTACGAACCCTCGCTCAGCGTCGCATGCTTGAGCTCGCCGTCTGGTCCAACCTTTTCGAAGACGCCGGCGCCGGTGAGGCGATAGCGGGTGACTTGCTTGAAATCGTTGACGTCGGTCTCGGCACAGAAGCGGGCAACTACGCTGGCAACCGCTTCATAGGCGGCGAGCATGGCCTTGTTGGCCACGTTCGACAAAATCCCGGAGAGGCTGATCGTGGAGAAACCGGCCGAAGCGTTGAGTTGTCGATCGGCCACGAGCGCCGCGCGGATCGTCTCGTTGTCGACGCGTCCCAAGCGGACGTGCCCACCGGAGGCCTGGATCACCTCATAGAGCAAGGAGTGAATGCCGGCCCCTCGTAGGTCGCGCCCCTGGGCCGCTTCCAGCGTCTCGGCGTCGTAGCTTTTTTCGAGATCGCTCGCTTTAATTCCGGCCGAGAGGCAGATGGCCGCTTCCAAGGCGCGTCCCTGCTTCGCAGTATCGGTCGCTTGGATCGCAGGCGCGGCCGGTCGCGTGGCCCGAAGAACTTCGAGTTCGACGCGGCTCGGTTCCCACCCCTCCGTGATCGCCTTCGCTTCCAGTTCATCGTGCCGCCCAGCGCAGGCCCGGCGAATCTTGATCACACGAGCCGTCTCGGCTGCGATCTCGGCCCGCAGTTTGTCGATGGAAGCGGTATCGTCACTCGCATTAGTTGCCGCGACAGGCGATTCCGCACTCACGCGCTGGTAAAGCGCTTCGAGACTCGTCCGCTGGCGCTCGTCGAGCGTGTCGACCGAAAACCCTTGCGCGGCGACCCAATCAGCCAGTTCCATATCTTGCTTCTCCGTTGCCTGTTCCCTTGCTTGAATGGCGATCACCGCCTGCGTGTTTTCGTCCGCTCCCAAGACGACGAAGCTCACTTCACCGAGCGTGGCCCGTCGGGCGATGTTGACCGGTCCGGCGACTTCGCCCCCATTCACGATCACTGAACGCCCAGCGGGCACGAATTCCACATCGTGGGCCTTCGCACCAATCGAGGCCTGCCAACCGAAGCCCCGATCGGCGAGTGCGACAACTTGCCGCGCCTTCGCCGAATCCCCCAGCACCTGTCCGGCGACCAACAGTTGATGATTAACGACCGTGACCTGGTCGGTCTGCCCCATGACATGCTCGACATCGCGGGTGTGATCCAGGAGGATCGGTCGTCGCGAACGTCCCACATCCAGTCCACTTAGGTCGACGACAACCGGAAACTTCCAGCCGGTCAATTGCATCGCGCCGCCCGTGTAGGCCACCATCGAAAAGCGACGCGGTTCGCTCGCCTCGCCGCTGGTCGCCGCGAACTCAATCTCGCGGGCGACGATCGTGAGTTCATGGGTCGCGGACATCGGCTTCCTCTTCTTGCTCTTTGTCGCCGTCGCCCGCCGACGGCTTTTCGCTGGCCGCCGTCGCCAGGCCAAGCACTTTCATCAGCGCCATTTCCTTGGCCCTTTGTCGCACCGCCTCTTCCCAGTCGAGTCCTTGGCGCGCGTATTCGATCGCTAGCGTAGTCGTGTGGTTCGCCAGATGAACATCCTGGGCACCCGCCTCCTTAGCGGGATCCACATGCTCGTTCCCGTTCCAAAACCACTGGTGCGACCAACCGAGGATCGGGCCGGAGAGCGCTGGCAGAAGTCCCGAAGTCAACACGGCCTCATCCAGCCAGGCAGCCAGGATGCGGTCGAGAATGACCAGTTCCAACTGCGCTTGTTCGACGCGAATCGCTTTAAAATACGTCTGGTGATCGAGTCGACCGGAGGCGTAGTTGTAGCCTGACGAATTGCCAGCGGCGACATTGAAGGGCATGTTCAGCGCGCGGGCGATTTCATTCAGGATCTCATGTTTGAACTCGGCATACGTCGTGGCCGGCTGTTCCGCTTGCAGCTGACTCATCTTCCAGCCACCCGGCATCGTGACGAGCGATCGGCTTTCGAGTTCGATCGGTTCAAACGGCACGGCTGCGTCCGCTTCGCCGCCGGCGGGCGCATCGGTGTACAAAATGCCGGCGAAATCGGCGGCCGTTTCCGCAGCGCCTAAGACCGCAAGCGTGTAGCGTCGCAACTGGGCAAAGAGCGGCAGCGCTGGAGTCAAATCGGGAATGCCACGCGCCTGCCCCGGACGATCGACGCGGAACAAGTGCAGCATCGCCTCGGCCGGCACATGATCGTAATCGTTCGTGGAATTGGCGCTGCCGTCCCCAGGGTGATTCTTCAGAACGTGAAACTCGACGGGGTTGCCGGTCTCGTCGAACACGATGCCGTCAATCGCCTGAGGTTTCAGCACGTTCAAGTCCGGCGTCGTCACTTGATCCGCCTCCACGAGTCGCAAGTCGAGCTTAATTGGCGACGTGAGTCGCGGATTCGTGATCAGGATCGCGAACGCTTCCCCATCGACCGCTTGGGCCGCACGCATCGTGCGGAGCTTTTGGGCCAGACGGATTTCGTCG
>JALHLM010000542.1 GCA_022844585.1 Pirellulales bacterium
TGCTCGTCGGCGATGACTCCTTCGTCGGCGAGGAACTGGATGTCGATCACCTGGTCCCAGAATTGGCGGCCGTACAGGATGATCGGGATTTCCTGCATGCGATGCGTCTGCCGCAGCGTGAGCGCGTCGGTCAGTTCGTCCAACGTGCCGAAGCCGCCGGGAAAGACAACGAGGGCTTTGGCGCGCAGCAGGAAATGCAATTTGCGGAGCGCAAAGTAGCGAAACTGAAAACACAGTTCCGGTGTGATATACGGATTCGGCCGCTGCTCCGCCGGCAGCGTGATATTGAGACCGATCGATTTTCCGTTCACGTCGAACGCCCCGCGATTGCCGGCCTCCATAATGCCAGGTCCGCCGCCGGTGACGATAACAAAGTCGCATTCGCCATTCACCTGGCATGTCGCTGAAACGAGCCGAGCGAACTCGCGGGCGGCGTCATAGTAGGGCGACTTGGCGAGCAGTCGCTCTGCCCGAGCAACGGCCCGGGCGGCCTTGGGATTCTCGGGGTCGGCGGCCAACGTCGCGCGAGCGTTTTGCAATCGCAATTCCGCCTGCGGCGCGTCAACGATTTGCGTACCGCCGAACAAAACGATCGTGGAGCGCACGCCCTGTTCGACGAGCGTCATCTCCGGCTTCAGCAACTCCAACTGCATCCGCACGGGACGCAATTCCGGCCGGTTCAAGAACTCCAGATCCTGCGCAGCAAGTCGGTAACTCGCCGAGTTCTCAATCCGCAACAGGTTTTCTTCTTCGAGGGTCATGCGGCGTTCACAATTCGACAAGGCGCGTGGTGAGGGCAAGGCAATAAGAGCATAGCGTTTCGTTCGGAAGGATTCACCAAGGAGAAACGGAGGCACGGAGTGGAAGAAATGTGCGTTTGAAGTTTTCAGTGTTCAGTTTTCAGTGTTTGGTAGCAACCGGCACTCTTGAGCTCACGCTGCCTCACTTTCTCTCCCCTCCGCGTCTCAGCGCCTCCGCGGTTCAAAATGATTCCACCCCTCCGCCCCACTCCGTGTCTCCGTGGTGAAACTCCTCCCTACACGCGGACCCGTTTCCAGCCGCCGTGGAGGAAGCGGCCGGTGATCAGGCCGCAGCGGAGGTAGAGGTCGATCACCATCGCGTACCAGGCGCCGGCCACGCCGAGGTCGAGCCAATTGGCCATCAACCATGCCAGCGGCAGGCGGATGCCGGCCAGGCCGATGAGCGTGAACGCGAGCGGCCAGCGCGTATCGCCTGCGCCGCGCAACGCGCCGGTAAGAATCATCGCCAAGGCCAGCGCCGGCTGCGAAAAAGCGACGATTCGCAACAACCGGGCCGCCAAATGGTGGACGTCGACCTGGTCAGCGTCGAGAAACAACCAGGTGAGTTGATTGGCGAACAGATAAAACGCCAGCCCCGCGGTGACCATGATTCCGCCGCCGACCGCGCAGGCCATCGTCACGCTTCGCGTTGCGCGGTGCGGGTCGCGCGCGCCGAGAAATTGTCCGGCGAGCGTCGCGGCCGCCATTTGAAAGGCCGTGCCGGGCAGATAAGAAAGTGATTCAATCCGCACCGCCACTCCGTGCGCCGCGGCGGCGAGGTCGCCCAGGTCGTTGATCATGCCCAGGAACGCCAGGTGACAACCGACCATGAGCATCATATCCGCGCCGCCGGGAATGCCGATTCGCAACATGCGCTCGATCAGATTCCAATCCGGACGCAGCAATCGCCATTCGAGCTTTAAGCCTGCTCGACCGCGGTAGAGAAACCACAGCGCCATCAGCCCGCCGACCGATTCGCCGCAGCAGGTACCGATCACCAGACCGTCCCAACCGAGTTGCGGCAACGGGCCGATGCCGCGCACCAGCGACCAGCTCACGGCGATGTTCACCAGGTTGACCGTGCCCATCACCTTGAGTCCGGCCATCATGTCGCCGGCGCCGCGCAGGCAGTAGATGCCGACTGCTTGCAGCATGATCAACGGCAAGGCCGGCAACTGCCCACGCACGAAACGCGTGGCTAACTCGGCCGATTCGCCCCGCAAGCGCATCGTGGCGACGAGTTGATCGCTGAACAGCGCGATGCCCGCGACCACGACGACGGCGAACACCGCACCGATTAAGATTGCTTGATGGGTGACGCGCCGCGCCATTTCCGGATCGCCGGCGCCGATATATCGGGCGACCATCGCCAAGGCGCCGATGCCGACGGTCTGAAAGAGCGTATGAAAAAACCAGAGCAGGTACGACATCAAACCGATCGCGGCCAGATGTTGTTCTTCCAGGTAGCGCCCGGTCAACAGCGTATCGGAGAAGCCGATCAGCATGACCAGCGATTGCTCCGCCAACGCCGGCAGCGCCAGCCGCAGCATGGGACGCAGCGAACCGGCGGAAGACGCGATAGGCGAGTTCAAAGCGCTTTGCGGGAGAAGTGGTGAGATAAAAAAACTAGCCCGTAGCGCCAGCGAGGGAGAGAGGACACGGCTTGCAGCGAGAAGTTCACACTCTCGGTGGCTCCTCGTTGAGGGCAACTGAGAGTTTGATCTTCTTCGATCACCGACGTCAACTCTCCCTCGCTGGCGCTACGGGCTAGTGTGGGAACTACGGCGAGTGCTACTCAGCCTTCTTTTTCAGCACAAACAAGTGCGCCTTGTTGTCCTTGGTCGACTCGAGCTTCTCAGGGTAGTCGGCGGAGCCTTCGTCCATCACGTAGACCATGGTCAACTTCTCGTCCTTGATTTCCATCAGTCCCTTGGCCTTGGGACCGGCGCCGAACGGGGACTCGGTCATTTCCATGTCGAACTTGACCGGCCACTTGTCGCCGTCGAGCTTGTACTTCATCACGAACTTGCCGGCGGTTTCCTCGCCTTGCAGCGTAATGGTCTCCTCGGTGATTGTGATCGTTCCCTTGAGGCGATCCTTCGTCACTTCCTCGCCCAGTTTCAGGCCGGATTCGTATTCCCACGTGCCGACGATCGCCTTGGCGTCGAACTTGGCTTCGTCTTCCTTCTTGTCCTCGGCCCAGGCGGTCGCGGTCAGGCTCACGCAGAGGGCCGCCAACGTCATCCACTTGTACATCCCAGATCTCCGTCAAAGCTCACAGGGTTAGCTGCCTGTCCCGTCGCGCGACGGGAATTCAGGTTGCGCACGGCGCGAAGGCGAATCGCCGCCGCGCAGGTTGCATTAAGCCTACGGCGTCCGCCATGGAACCGCCAGCCGGTATTTTTGCTTCCCGAAGTGAGCTTTTCGTGAGCGACGCCGCGTCAAGCTGAGCGCCGCCGGCTCAGTATGCAGGTGAAAGCGAGCTAGTTTGACGCGAAATGCCGATGGCACGACGATTGCTATTGTCTTCATCACGATCGAAGCCACCACCTTCGATCTTTCACCACAACGCACACCAGTCAGGTAGGAGTTTTGCCATGGGTCTGGGAACGATTCTGCTGATCGTCGTCATACTGCTGTTGCTCGGCGCCGCGCCGACGTGGCCGCACAGTCGCAGTTGGGGATATGGCCCCAGCGGCGTGCTAGGCCTGGTGCTGATCATCATCTTGATCCTGGCATTGCTCGGGCGATTGCCCTGGTAGCCATGCGGCCGGTCAGCCCGGCGGAGAGGACGTTGCCCTCAGCTTCCACCCAAACGAAGTTTGCTCGCGCGACGCGACCATGCCCCGAGCGCCGCGCGAGCGCCCCAACTTCCGTGTTTGGGTCGAGTCACCCGACCGCAACGTCCTCTTCCCCAGGCTGAACCGACTGTTGTCTTGCTGAGTAGAGTCGCGTCAAAATCACACTCGCGATGACAGCCAGCGCCGCGCCGAGGCCGAATGCGCCGGCTGCGCCATAGCTTCGGTAAAGCGCGCCGCAGAGCAAGTTGGCCGGCAGCGCGACGATGCCCAAGGCGAAGTTGAACCAACCGAACGCCAGTCCGCGTCGCGCGCCCGCGTATTCCGCGACGAGCGTTTTCTCCGCCGGCTCCGCGACTGCGTAATGCAACGCGTACACGCCGAACAGCGCCCAGGCGTGCCAGGCCGCCGTGGCGATGGCGAAACCAGCGTAGATCAATGCGTAGGCGAGCCATCCGCCGAGGAGCATCGGT
>JALHLM010000543.1 GCA_022844585.1 Pirellulales bacterium
GTCCAGGATGCGCTGCTTCACCAGGCGGTCGAGCCGGGTGCGCGTCGCGCGCTCGCACAGCACGCCCAGGACGTCGGTGCTGATGGAGTAGTGGAAGGTGGTGCCCGGCTGGTGCGAAAGCGGGATGCGCGCGAGCCGCGTGAGGAACTCATCCGTGGAGAGGATGCCGCGCCGCTGCTCGAGCCGATCACGCCCCCTGTTGAAGACTTCGAGACCTCGTTGTTCCGCACGCCCAGCGAGTTGCCCCCCGGCTACACCGGTCCGTCGGGCGTGTTGCCGAGCGAGTACCAGCAGTCGAGTCACTTCGTCCCCGTCGAAGATCGCTGGCGCGCCGGCTTCATGCCTTGGGATCGCTACGGCCGCGGACATCCGCTCGGCGACGACTATCCGTACAAGGAAGGCAACTGGTGGGATCCGTATAACCAAAACGCGTTGAAGGGAGACTATCCGCTGTGGGGTCAGCACACTTTCATGAACATCACGGCGGCCAGCCTCACGCTCTTGGAACGCCGCCAGGTGCCGACCGCCACGACGCCGTTCGAGAGTACGCACGATCCGTTTCAGGAAGAATTCTTCGGCAACCCCAATCAGTTCTTCTTCCAGCAGTACACGCGTCTCTCCGTCAGCGTGTTCCACGGCGACGCTTCGTTCAAGCCGATGGACTGGCAAGTCAAAGTGACGCCGGTCTTCAATGCAAATTACCTCGACGCCAATGAGCTCGCGGTCACTGATCCCGACGTCCGCACCGGGCGCTTCCGCGGCCGCGACGATTGGGCGCTCGAGGAATGGTTCGTCGAAACGAAGCTCGCCGATCTGAGCCCGAACTATGACTTCATGTCGGTCCGCGCCGGTTCGCAGCCGTTCGTCAGCGATTTCCGGGGCTTCGTCTTTTCCGACATCAACCGTGGCGTGCGTCTGTTCGGCACGCGGCTGTCGAACCGGGACCAGTTCAATTTGATCTGGTTCGATGAAACCGAAAAAGACACCAACAGTCTGCTCAACACCTTCGATGACCGGCATCAAAACGTCTTCATCGCCAACTACTATCGCCAGGACTGCATCTGGCCCGGCTACACCACGCAACTTAGCTTCCATTACAACCGCGACAAGCCGAGCGAGAAGTTCGACGATAACGACTTCCTGGTGAGGCCCGACCCCGCTGGCGTGTATCAGAAACATGAAGTCAGCGCGTATTACCTCGGCTGGGCCGGCAACGGGCACATCAACCGCGTCAATGTGAGCCACGCCTTCTATTGGGCGCTCGGCCAGGATTCGATGAATCCCATCGCCGGGCAGAAGCAAGACATCAATGCCCAGATGGCGGCGTTGGAGCTCTCGTACGATCGTGATTGGGCCCGTTTTCGCGCGTCGACATTTTGGGCGTCCGGCGATAACGACGTCTTCGACGGCGAGGCCGAAGGCTTCGACGCGATCTTCGACAATCCCAACTTCGCGGGCGGCGAATTCAGCTACTGGAATCGCCAGGCGATCCAACTTTTCGGCGTCAACCTGGTGAATCGGCTCAGCATCGTCCCCAACCTACGCTCCAGCAAAGCGCAGGGCCAGGCCAACTTCGTCAACCCCGGACTGTACCTCTTCAACCTCGGCTTCGACGCCGACCTGACGCCAAAATTGAAAATGATCTCGAACGTGAACTTCCTCTGGTTTCAGGAAACCGAAGTTCTCCAGCAATTCACGTTTCAAGATCACATCGATACGGAAATCGGCACGGACCTGAGCCTCGGGCTCGAATGGCGCCCGCTCTTGAACAACAACATTCTGATCATCGGCGGCGTCTCAGGCTTGTTGCCGGGACCGGGCTTCGAGGACTTGTACAACCCCTTACGCGGCGACGTGGACGGACTCTTCGCCAGTTTCATGGACATCGCCTTAACCTATTAAAAGATCAATCAATCCCCCTTTAGAGCCGGGAGCGTGAGCGACCGGAGGGAATCGCGCTCAGCGCCGCTTCAAGCAATTCGTCCGCACTTGAAATCCACGGTTACTCCTCCGAGGTCACAGACCTCGGCTACAGAAATATGAACCCATCATCAAGAACGACTCGACTTAGAAACATCGCCGCACTAGCGACCGTGACTTCGCTGGTCACCGTCGTCGTCTGGGGACGCGAGCCAGTACAGCGCGACCCGCGAGTTCGCCCGGCGACATTTGAGTCGCGCGACAACGCGCCTGCCAGGTTGCCAGCCGCCCCGCACGTTACCTATACGCCGGGTCTCGAAGATTGCGAGGCCTATCCGCTGCCGCCGGAGTTACAGGGAATTGATCTCGCCCGGCAAACACCTGACGAAGCGCACGAAAAGAGCTGGGGCTGCATTCAGTGTCACCAGAACACCGGCGACCCGCATAGCAAGCGCACGGTCAAGCTCGGTTGCATCGATTGCCACGGCGGCGATCCGACGGCGACGTCGAAAGAAACCGCGCACGTGCTGCCGTTATTCCCCGACGCTTGGGTCACCTCCGGCAATCCTGTCCGCTCGTACACGCTACTGAATCACGAGCGTCCCGAATTCGTGCGGTTCGTCAATCCCGGCGACTTGCGCATCGCGCACCTCAGTTGCGGTACGACGAATTGCCATCCCAAGGAAACGCTCGCCACGCGGAAGAGCATGATGACGCACGGGGCGATGCTCTGGGGTGCGGCGCTCTACAACAACGGCTCGGTGCCGCACAAATGGCCCCGCTACGGCGAGAGCTACAGCATGCGTGGCGTGGCGCAGCGGCTGCAAACCGTCCCACCGCCGACGCCAGAAGAAACGGCGCGCAAAGGGATTCTGCCGTACCTCGATCCGTTGCCGCGCTATGAAATTACCCAACCCGGCAATGTGCTGCGCATCTTCGAACGTGGCGGACGCTTCCGCGCGGAAACTGGATTGCCCGAGCGGCTCGAAGAGCCGGGTCGACCGCGCGAGCGACTGAGCATTCGCGGCCTCGGCACCGAGAATCGCACCGATCCCGTGTTCATCGGCCTGCAAAAGACACGGCTGCTCGATCCCACGCTGAATTTCCTCGGCACCAACGATCATCCCGGCGACTATCGCTCCAGCGGTTGCACCGCGTGCCACATGGTCTATGCCAACGATCGCTCGCCCGTCCATTCGGGCAAGTACAGTAGCGCCGGGCACTTGGGCATGAGCTGCAATCCCGATCCGATGATCCCCAAAGGCGAGCGCGGCCATCCCATCGATCATAAATTCACGACCGGCGTGCCGACCAGCCAGTGCATCACCTGCCACGTTCATCCTGGCACGAACGTGATGAACAGCTATCTCGGCTTCACCTGGTGGGACAACGAAATCGACGGCGAACTGATGTACCCGGCCCGGCAAAAGAACCCGAGCGCCGAAGAACAAGTCCAGGCCTCGATGAACAACCCGGATGAAGCGTCGCTGCGCGGCAACTGGTCGGACCCGCGCTTCCTGGAAGCAACGAGCGAATTGAATCCTCAATTGCGTCACACGCAGTTCGCCGATTTCCACGGGCACGGCTGGATCTTTCGCGCGGTGTTCAAGAAAGATCGCCGCGGCAACCTGCTGGATCACAAGGAAGAAGTCGTCCCGCCGCACGAGCCGGAGCGATTGCAAGCGGCCATGGCCCCGCCAACGCGCGTCGAACAGCAATGCGGCAAAGCCCGCGACGGCGTGCCGGTGCATTTGATGGACATTCATCTCGAAAAAGGCATGCACTGCGTCGATTGCCATTTCCACCAGGACGTGCATGGCAACACGAAGCTGTATGGCGAGGTCCGCGCCGCGATCGAAATCGCCTGCATCGATTGCCATGGCACGGTCAACGGCCGCGCAAACCTGGTCACCTCCGGTCCCGCCGCGCCGGAAGGCGGGACGAATTTGCGCAAATTCCGCACGCCGTCCGGCAAGCCGCGCTTCGAGGATCGCGGCAATGTCATCGTGCAGAACTCGATGGTCGACGAGAACCTTTGCTGGGAAATCACTCAGGTCCGCGACACGATCACGCCGGGCAGCAAGGATTTCAACGCCAAGGCGCTGCTCGCAAAAACCGTGCGATTTGACGCCCAAGGCAAC
>JALHLM010000544.1 GCA_022844585.1 Pirellulales bacterium
CCCAGATGCCGGCCACGGCGGCGACATGAAAGACGGTGTCGACGCCGCGACAGGCCTCGACGACCTGGGCCTCGTCGCGAATGTCGCCGCGGACGACTTCGACGCCGAGTTGCGCCAATTCAGGATAGTCGCCGCGCTGGAACGCGCGCACCTGATCGCCTCGCGCGACGAGTTGCTCGACAACGTAGCGTCCGAGAAAGCCTCCCCCGCCGGTGACGAGCGCCTTCATGACTTCGAACTCTTCGCCAGCTGCTTCGCTGCCCAAACGGCGAGGCGCTCACGGAAGATCTTGGCGTTGTGGCGAATATCGACCGGCAAAGCGGCCATGAACAGGAAGTCGGTGATTCCGTGCGTATGTCGGTGCGCGCTGCCCAACTCGCGCAGTTGCTGTACGAATTGCTCGCGGAGCGCCGCGTCACGAGGCAGCTTGCTGGGCCATGGCTCGACGACAATGGCTGGCCGTTGCGCGCCGCGCGGTCCCACGCCCACTAACGCGCAGCGGAATACGTCGGAGTGACCGTTGAAGATCGCTTCGCACGGAATGGTGTACATCGGGCCGTTTGGTGTCAACAAGCGGTGGGCCATGCGGCCGCAGAACCAGAAGCGATCCGCGCCGTCGAAATATCCGACGTCCCCCATGCGGTGCCAAACGCGCTGGCCGTCCTCGATCTTGGCGAGCGCATTCGCCTCGCGCCGCGTGACGTACTCGCGCGTCACGACTTCGCCGGTAACGATCAACTCGCCAATCTCGCCGGCCGGCAACGGCTCGATTTCGTCAATCGAGCGCAGCGGCCCGTCCACGGGGCGAATGATTTTCCAATCGATGCCAGGGAAACGCCTCCCAACGCACGTGCCGGCGCCTTTGGCCGACAAGGATGCGGTTTCTTCCAGCACCTCGCGGGCCGAAATCGAGGCGACGGGCAACGCCTCGGTCGCGCCGTATGGCGTGTGGACTTCCCCGTCGATGGGCAGGCAATCGCGCACCATCTTCAACACGCGCGGCGGCACCGGCGCGCCGGCGGAGAGGACGCGTTTCAGCGTGGGCAGTTCGATGCGTTCACTCTGGCAATATGCGCCGACGCGATTCCAAATCGCCGGGGAGCCGAACGATTGCGTCACTTGCCAATCGTGGATTGCCTCGACGAACAACTTGGGATCGATCCACGCCGGGTGCGAAGGATCCATATCCGGAATGACGGTCGTCACGCCCATCGCGCAGTTGAACAGCCCGAACAGCGGAAAGCCCGGCAAGTCGATCTCGCCTGGTTGAATGTCGTACTGATCGCGAATCTCGGTCACCTGGCGGTCGAACACGCCGTGCGTGTAGAGGACGCCCTTGGGCGGACCCGTGCTGCCGGTCGTGAAGATGATGGCCGCGTCGTCAGCGGAATTCAGCCGTGGCAATGCCGCGTGCGGGCCGCGGCGCTGGCGAAGCTCGTCAAGTGTTACTCCGCCCCAACACCAGCGCCGTCCCACGGTGACGAGCAGCTTGCATTTCGGAAAGCGCCGACGGAACAGCAAGCGCGCCGCGTGCGCCGGCGGGATGCCGATCATACCCTCGGGCGCGGCGTCGCTGAGGCAGTCGATCAGGTTAGCGCGGCCCATGCCGGCATCGATCAGGATCGCCACGGCGCCGGACTTGAGTAGCGCGAACACCAGCGCGATGAAATCGATGCTGGGGCGCACCAGAAGTGCGATCCGCGTGCCGTTCTGCACGCCGAGTTGACGCAGCGCCCGCGCGAGCTGGTCGCTTTCGTCGTCCAACTGCTTGAACGTAACGGATTGATACTGCCGGCGTCCGGATTGCCCGCGCCGCGCCGGCATCGCCACCGCGATGCTGCCGGGCATTTTCCGCGCCATGGCGCTTAACCGGCGCGCAACATTCCCCGAAGCCGCCAACAACGAGTCTTCCACGACGGACAAAGCCGACCCCTCCGCATCTCCGCGCCCCTGGCAACCGCTGAGCTTACGCCGCCGGCTCGTTCTCGGCAACCGTTTCAACATAGTCCAGCACTACTTTGGCGACGTCGACCCCGAGCGCCCGCGACAGGGCCTGCCAGCCGGGGACGGCGTTGACTTCGATGGCATAGAGCCGTCCGTCCGTCGACGGCAGCAAGTCGACGCCGGCCACCGGCGCCCCAATGGCCGCGGCGGCCCGTTCCGCCAGCTCGATCCAGGCGGGTTGTAACTCAATTGGCGTGGCGATCGCCCCGCGACTGACGTTCGTCCGCCAGTCGCTGGGATTCGATCGCCGCATGCCGACGTACCGGCGACCGACCTTGAGGACGCGCAGGTCGTAGCCTTCGTGCTGGATGAATTCCTGCAGGTAAAGCACCGCCCCAAATTGGGCGAGCATCTTGAACGCCCGTAGCGCCAGTGCTTCGTCGTTGAGCCTGGCAATGCCGCGCCCCTCGGAGCCGAATAGTGGCTTTACGACGATGTCCCCACCGAGTTCGGCGAAAGCCGCCATGGCTTCGTCGGCCGTTTGACAGGCAATGGTCCTTGGGACGAGCAGCCCCGCGTCATGCAGTTTCGCCGTCGCGAGATACTTATCGACGGCCGCCTCAATGCTCCGCGCCGGGTTGATGACGGGCACGCCTTGCGCTTCGAGCCGCGCGAGCGCGTCCATGCGAAACACAACTTGTTCCAGCGAACCTGGCGGCATTGTCCGCACCAGCACGGCGTCAAAGTCGCTCAACGGCAATTCCGTTCCGCTGGCAATCTCCTCCCGAGTCAGCCCTACCGAAGCCTGAAGGTTGGGGAACGACGCCTGCACAATCTCATGCCGCGCCTCAGCCGCGCGCCGCAGATCGGCGAGATACCAACTCTTCAACGATGCCAACACCGCGATCCGCATGAGTCGCCAAGTGGTAACCGAAGTCAGTGAACTCGTGGTGGTCTTCGTGAAAGTTGAAACCGCGAAATGCGCGAAATAGCGCCAAAGTCTTATCGCCGAGGCTACTCAGTAAATATTGATGTGGCTTCCATTCGCGAGATTTCGTGCTTTTCGCGGTTGCAATCGAAGGGAGAACTACTCAATTCCGAACGACTGTTGCAAAACCTCCGGCGCGAATGCCCCGGCCGTAAACGAGTTGCCGGTCGCGACATTTACCAGCGTGATCATCGCCGGGCTGAATAAGTGGGGGTCGATCTTGTAGAAATCTTGGTTGTAGCGCGCGAAGATCTCCGCGAATGGGACGCCGTGATCACGGGAAGCGGAGCTAGGAACGCGCTTAACGAACTCGGCCAGGTAGGCGTCGGCGGCGTTGACCCACACGGTGACGTGCGCACCATACAGCACCGCGTCGTTCGTGCGGCCAATGCCCTGTAGGTCATCCTTCGCGACCGGCGGTAGTGGCGCGTTGCCACGGCCGGAATGAATCGCCGCCGGATCGAAACCCAGTTCCAGCATCTTGTGGAGCGCTGTTTCCAATGATCGGGCGACGATCTGGAGATTTCCCGCGATGCTGGCTGTCGGCGCGACGAGCAACGTCAAGCGCTCGGGCGCGATTTTGCACTTCGCGGCAACGTCCTTCCAGACGGTTTCCGTCGGATACTTGCGCGTTTCCAGCACGCCGACCGCGTGATCGCACGTCTCGCGGATGCCGAGTTTCTCGAACAACGGTTCGCGCGCCGCCAAGGCCCGCATCGGGCCGGAGCCCATGGCGAAATACTTCTCGCCGGTGATTTGCCAGCCTGCGTACTGAGAGGCCATGCAGGCCGCGATCGGCGCTCGCGATTCCACCCAGACGGACCGCTCGCCCGGCAACCCGTCGATGCGGGGCGCGCGCCGCACTTGTCCATAGCCACCCAAACAAACCTCCGCCAGTAGTCGCCCCGCCTCGACGCTGCCCGGGGCTTCGATGCCGCAATCCCAGCAGGTTCCGCCGGCGATCGTGCGTGCGGCGATCCCCAATTGATCGAGCGACCCGCGCGCGGCCTCGAGCAAATCCTGGGCGCGCTGATTGAGCGAATACGTTCGCGGGTCCGCCATGTCGACCGAATTGCCGTGGTTGGAGCCGTACCCTAGAATC
>JALHLM010000545.1 GCA_022844585.1 Pirellulales bacterium
GCGAGAACGGGTCAGTTGCCCCTGCAATCGTTCCTTGGTCGACATGCGAACGTTCTCCGGCGAGTGGTTGATCGATCCTGGTAGGCGAAAAAACCCCTGGGCTGATTCCTTTGGATGCGACCAAGACCGGTGGGTTACGGACGAATTACCCCGCAGCAGGATCGTAGCGGCCTGCGGAACTCCTTCCAGCGGCCTGGACGAACGCCATGTCGACTTTTGCCTGCCCGTACTGCCGAGAACCGTTTACGGCCACCGCCGGCGCCCACCCGTCGCCGGTCCACTGCCCGCATTGCCATCAGCTTTTCGAGATCGCCAGCCAGGCGCCGCCGCCAGTGCGGTCGGCGCCGATCGCGATGCCGATCCAGCCGCTGGCCGCGACGAAAGCGGTGTACGGCTTCGAGTGCCCGTTCTGTCACACCCACGCCGCGCCGTTCCGCAAATCGCAGGTCTCGACCGCTGGCTGGGTGACGTTAATTGCGCTGTTAATCATGTGCTTGCCCCTATTCTGGATCGGCCTGCTCATGAAGGAGGAAGTCCCTGTCTGCCGCTCGTGCGGGATCAAGCTGGGCGGTTAGACGCTTCCGGCGGAGTAAACGCAAAAGCCCCACGCGCCGGACTTGAAGTTGCGCGTCGTCCCGTTTACAGAGTCACAGGCGCGCGCCTGGGGCGGGGGCGAAGGCTGACGTTCGCCAAGTCGCGCGCTGGACTTTGCATCGAATTATCTACGGCCCCGGCACCAATCGCCCATCTTCCAGCTTGTGAAAATCGCAGCGCCAAGACGGGCGGTTCGGGTTGGCGTGTTCCTCGAGCGCGGGTCGTAATCTACCGGTGAGGCAAACCCCGCGGGCCGCAGCGCTTCGCGCAATCGCGTAGTAACTTCCGCCCACATTGCCGAAAGTCCAGAACCCCGCCGCAAACGTCCGACGTTTTTCAGTAAGCGAAGTCTTTCGCTGGGATTCACCACGGAGGGCGCGGAGAACACGGAGGGGAGATAGGAATGAAGAATTGCTAAATGCGAATGTCGAATCAGATCCGAATGCCACATGTCGGAATGATTGTCAACTCGTCTATCGAGAGTCCTCCGACATTCAGTCGTTCGAGCTTCAAACTTGATTTGACATTCGGATTTCAGACTTCGACATTCCCTCCCCCGTCCTACCTCCGTGTTCTCCGTGTCCTCCGTGGTGAACCCCCGAAGAAAGTCCACGATCGTTCAGGCCAAGGATCGGTCATGTCATTGCCCAGACGGAAAACGGCGCCGAAAGTCCGCGCCACGTTGTATGTGTCCGCTGAGTTGCTTGATGAAGCTCGTAACGCCGCCGTCTATCTGGCCGGGTATCCGGCGCGGATGACGCTGACCAAGCTGGTCGAAGCGGCGCTACGCGGGGAGTTGGAGCGACTCAAGCGCGCCTACCACGGCGGCCAGGACTTTCCGCCGCGCGAAGAAGACCTCCGAGGCGGGCGGCCGATTGCCGCCTGAGATTTCATGACCCAGACCGTGAAGGTCGTGCCGAAGCCCCTCAGCGAGCGCGAGCAACTGCGGCGGCGGCTGTTGGAATTGATCCAGAAGAACGAGGCTCTGCGGCGCCAGGCGTCGGGAAAGTGAGCGCGTGAATAGCATCGCGAGGGCGTGGATCGCGGTGGGTTGTCTGACCTGCGTAGGCGCGGCGCACGCCGAACCGCCGCACTGGGTCGCCGACGCCCTGCGCGCGCTGCCGATGCTGAATCCGTTGCCGCCCGCGGAGCCCACGGCGCCGGCGGACCCGGCGCTCAGCAAGCCACATCCGGCCGTGGCGCGGATCATCGTGCCCGAACCCGACGGCATGACCTACGGCTCAGGCACGCTGGTCGACGCGCGCGGCGAATACGGGCTGGTGGTCACCAACTGGCACGTCGTCGAGACCGCGCGCAAGGAAGTTTGGGTCGAATTCTCCGACGGCTTTCGCTCGGCCGGCAAGTTGCTGAAGGTGGATCGCGACTGGGACCTGGCCGCGATCGCCATTTGGCGGCCGAACGCCGCGCCGGTGGCGCTCGCCGAAGTCGCCCCTCAGCCCGGCGACCCGCTGGTGATCGCCGGCTACGGCAACGGGCCGTTTCAAGCCGCGCGCGGCACGTGTTTGCAGTACGTGACGCCCAGCCTGGAACTGCCGCTGGAAATGGTGCAGGTCACCGCCGCGGCGCGCAACGGCGACAGCGGCGGGCCGATCTTCAACGAACGCGGCGAGCTGGCGGGCGTGCTGTTCGGCACGGGGGAAGGGGTCACCAGCGGCAGCTACTGCGGGCGCGTGAACCAATTCCTGGCGTCGGTATTGCCGAAAGAGCCGCCGCCAACGGAAACCAAGGTCGACGCCTCCACGACAACCACGAGCGTGGCGAGCGCCGACGGCTGGACGGCGCCGGCCGACGCCGCGCGTGCCGCCCCTTCGACGATCACGGTCAACGCGGCCGCGCAGGCTCCGCCTGCGACGGTGCGGGACTTTGGACTTTCGGCGACCACGGAACCGCAGGCAACGCCGCCCGACGAGCCGGATTCGCATCTGGCGCCGCAGCCGGTCGCCGCGGCCGCTCAAGCGACGTTCGAGGACCAGCCGGAAACGGCGGCCGAGGTGGCGAACGTCGCGGAGATTGCGCAGCCTGAGATGCCCGCGGAACGCGTCCACAGCGAGCTCGATTGGCTCTCGCTCACTGGGGATAACGCGGTCGAGCGGGCCAAGACGGCGCTCGCCATCGTGGGACTCTGCACGCTGATCTGGCACTCGGTGCGGCTGATGGGCGGTGCCCGGACAACGGCCGCGGGTTAGATATCCACCGGCTCCCGCGATTTCGCTTCAGTTGCGATGGGTTGCGCGGCTCGCGCGGCCGCCAGGGGCATTTCGGCCGCGCCGGCTAGTTTGTAGCCTTCGGATTTGGCGACGAACGTCGCGGCGGTGATGTCGCCGGTGACGTTGAGCGTGGTGCGGCACATATCGAGGAAGCGGTCGATGCCCAGGATCACGGCCACCAGCTCCGGTTGCACGCCAATCGTGGCGAGGACGAGGACCACAAAGGGAATCGATCCGCTGGGGACGCCGGCGGTGCCGATGCCGCCGAGGATCGCCATGTAGGCGACCGTCAGTTGCTGAGCGAACGAGAGTTCCACGCCGGCGAGTTGCGCGAGGAACAGCACCGTCACGCCCTCGTAGAGCGCGGTGCCGTTTTGATTGGCCGTCGCGCCGACGGTCAGGACGAAGTTGCCGATCTCCGGCGGCACGTGGAGATTCTCTTCGGTGACTTTCATCGCCGTGGGCAACGTGGCGTTCGAACTGGAGGTCGAGAACGCCGTCAGCGCCGCGGTGCGGGTACGGCGGAAGAAATCGAGCGGCTTGATGCCGGACAGGTAATACACCGACAGCGAATAGACCCCGAACATGTGCAGAGCCAACCCGCCTAGCACCGCCAGCACGTACCAGGAGAGCGCGGCGAGCAACTCGATGCCGAATTGCGCCGTGTTGTTGAACACCAGGCAAGCCACGGCGTACGGGGCGAAGTTCATGATCAGATCGATCAGCCGGGAAACCACCGCGAACAGCGATTGCAGCACCGAGACAAGCGTTTGCGTCGCTTCGCCAGGCAAGAGCGTGACGCCGATGCCGATCAACAGCGCGAAGAACATCAAGTGCAGCATGTTCGGCAGCTCGGTCGCCGCCGCGAAGAACGGATTCGATGGGATCAGCGTATCGACCACGGCGCGAAGAGGGGCCGTGGGCGTCTGGCTCGCCGCTTTGTCGGGCGCCGGCGGCACTTTGGCGACAAACTTTTCCCGCAACTCGGCGGCGGTCCGCTCGGTGATCCGCTTGCCAGGCTGGATCGTGTTGGCCATGGTGAGACCGATCACGACCGAGATGCCGGAAATCACCAGCGAATAGAGGAAGGCCTTCAGCCCCAATCGTCCGAGCTTGCGGATGTCGCCGATTCCGGCGATGCCCACCACGAGCGACGAAAACACCAGCGGCACGACCAGCATCAACAGCAGCCGCAGGAACAGCGCGCCGATC
>JALHLM010000546.1 GCA_022844585.1 Pirellulales bacterium
GCCCGGAGCGCGCAGTGAAAAAACGTTGGTTGCCGGCGCGCTCCGGGCGCTGACGCTTCCGGCTCTATGACTGCTAATCTCGGCTCTATGATCGCGATTTTCGGTAAACTTTCGCTCAATTGCCGTGGCGATCGTGGCCGATTTCATCCGAAGAGGACGCATTCTTTTGCGGACCGGCGGGCTTGCGCGTCATGGGCAGAATTAATTCCAACGTCGGCCTGATCACGGGCATCAGTATCACGGACACGGTCAACCAGCTCCTCGCGCTGGCGGCCAAGCCCCGGGATATGGTGCAAGCCCGTACCGATAAGTTCAAGGCCGAACAAGTCGCCGTGACGCAACTCACGGCGCTGCTGCTTAGCACGCAGGTGAACGCCAAGAAGCTCGGCGACGCGGCTCTGTACGACCAGAAAACGGTGCAGAGTCTCGACGCGGCAACGCTCAAGGCCACGGCGAACGGCGAGCCCTCGCTCGGCACGTATCAGTTCACGCCACTTCAACAGGTCCAGGCGCAACAATTGCTCAGCGACGGCGTCGCGAGCGATACTGCCCCGTTGGGCGAAGGCAAGGTTACGTTCCGTTTCGGCGGTTTCATCAACGCGGACAGCAGCCTGGCGTTGCTCAACGGGGGCGAAGGGCTGGCGAAGGGCAAGATTCGCATCACCGACCGATCCGGCGTTTCGGCCGAGATCGACTTGCGTTACGCGCAGACGGTCGACGATGTGCTCAACGCGATCAACAACACGTCGACGATCAACGTCCGCGCGCAAGTGAACGGCGACGCGATTCAACTCGTCGATCAAACGGGGCAGACTACCTCGAATCTCAAGGTCCAGGAAATCGGCAGCGGAAAAACCGCCGCGTCGCTAGGGATCGCCACGATCGATTCGAACACAGGAACCGCGACCGGTTCGGACGTACTCAAGTTGTTCGGTAAAGTGGCGCTCGATCGGCTGAACGGCCCGAACGGCGTGCGCTTCGACGAAGTGCTGCCGGATATCGAGGTCAAGTTTCGTGACGGAAGCACCGCGCACATTGATTTCAAGCATCTCCCCAAGTCGAACGATAGGGACGAGAAGCCTGGGAACGAACAAACGCTGGAAGACATGTTGGCGACGATCAACGCCGTCGCGCCGGACAAGCTGCGCGCGGAAATTGCGCCGGACGGCGACCGGCTGCTGCTGACCGATCTAACCGCGGACGGCGGGCACGCGTTCAAGTTGACGTCGGAGTTCAATTCGAAGGCGCTCGTTGATTTGGGGCTCGATGGCGCATCGGATGGCGGCGTGATTACGGGTCGACGCTTGATCGGCGGGCTGAAGACGACGTTGCTCAGTACGCTTGATGGCGGGCGGGGCGTGGGCGAGCTCGGCACGGTGAATCTGACGGATCGTTCCGGAGCGCAAGCCACGGTGAATCTTGCCGGCGCTGAATCGGTGGATGACATCATCGCGCGGATTAACGCAGCGGGCGTTGGCATCCAAGCTAGCGTCAATGCGGCGCGGAACGGCATTCAACTCAGCGACACGACCGGTCTCACCGCGGGCAAATTGATTGTCGCCAGCGGAGACGACAAGGGATCGGCTGAAAAGTTGAAACTGGCGATCGACGCCGAAGCCTCGCAGCGCAATTCCGGCAGCCTGAGCGCCCAAACCTTGGGCGCGGCTACGCGGCTTTCGTCGCTCAACGGCGGCAAGGGAGTCGCCGACGGATTGATCCGCCTCACCGACGCACGAGGCGGCACGCGCACCGTGGGTATTGCGAGCGCGACGATTCAAACGGTTGGCGATTTGATCGAGACAATCAACAACCAAGGTCTGGATATCGAGGCGCGCCTCAATGACGCGGGGGACGGCGTGTTGCTCGTCTCCACGAATGCGTCGAATGGCAGTATCCGCGTGCAGGACTTGAACTCCACGGCGGCGGCCGATTTGCACATCGCTGGGCAATCCGTTCCGACGCCGATTGGCGCGGCCGAAAAGCAAGCCATCAACGGCACGACGACGTTCGAGATCGCGATCAATCAAGAAATGTCGCTGGCGGACCTGGTCGAAGAGATCAACACCAAGAACGCCGGCGTGGCGGCCAGCAAGTTCAACGACGGCGGCGCGCTGAATCCGTTCCACTTGACGCTGCTTAGTCAACGACCCGGCCGGTCCGGCGAGCTGATGATTGACACGTCGGAGTTGGGGCTGCGCTTCGAAGAGTCTTCGGCGGCGCAAGATGCGAAGTTACTGTTGGGGGCGCCGAGCGCGACGGGCGTAGGGCCGATCGTCACCGGCACTTCGAACGTGTTCAAAGACGTGGTGCCCGGGCTGACCTTGGAAGCGCTCAACACTTCGGACACGGCCGTGACTGTGACGGTAAATGGGACCAACGAACCCATCATCGCGGCGGCGCAGGCGTTTGTCGATTCGTATAATGCGCTGCATAAGAAGCTGAAAGAAGTCACCGCCTACAACACCGATACGCAAAAAGGCGGCGTCCTGCTGGGCGACAGCTCGGCGTTGCACATCGATACGGATTTTGCGCAGCTATTGAGCGGCCGCGTGTTTGGCGTGGGCGATATCCAGTCGCTCGAGGAAGTCGGCCTGGAGTTGAAAGACGACGGGACGCTCTCGCTCGATAAGGACAAACTGCGCGCTCGCCAGACGGAGTCGCCCGAGGGAGTTCAAGCGTTCTTCCAGACGAAGGACTTGGGGCTGGCGGCCAAGATCGACAAGTTGATCGAAGGGCTGGCCGGCGAAGACGATTCGATTCTGGTCAACCGCGCTGCGGCGCTGGAACGCAAGATCCAGGTCAACGATCAGCGGGTGAAGTTCTTCAACGAGATGTTGACGCGAAAGCGCGACGTGTTGTTGAATCAGTTCTACACGTTGGAATCGACGATCGCCAAGATTCAGTCGAATACCAATGCATTGGGGGCGCTCAATGCCCTCGCGAACCCCACGGCATGATGCCGATCCGATACCGCCGATTCATGGAGAGATGTTTCTGATGCAAGCCACCGCGCGCGAAAACTACCTGGCCACGGAAGTCATGACGGCGCCGCCGCAGAAGCTGCAGTTGCTGCTGATCGAAGGGGCGATGCGCTTTTGCAACCTGGCTCTGGCCCGTTGGGAGCAAGGCGATCAGGAAGCGGCCGGCGAAGCGCTGACACGAGCGCAAGGCGTGATCACCGAATTGATCGCCGGAGTGCGCCCCGAGCACAATCGCGAGTTGGCGCGCAAGGCGACGAGCATTTATTTGTATTTGTTCCGCACGTTGGTGGACGCCCATATGCGCCACGACGCGCAGATGGTGCAAGACGCGATGCGCGTGTTGGAGATTGAGCGCGGGACGTGGCAAGAAGTGTGTCGCCGTCTGGCTGGCACGACGCCGCCGCCGCTTGAGACGGCGCCGGCGGACTATACGCCGCTGGGGGATTTGTCGGCGAACGAATACAAGTCAACGCACCCGAAAACGATCGCGGCCAACTCAGAGCGAGGGTGGCTGGGGTCGAGCGTACTCGCTCGGCCCCAGTTGGCAAATCGCGGCTAGACAACATTTGAGCACAGTCCAACGCGCTGGGGGCGAATGAGTACATTCGACCCCAGCCACCCACGCTTTTCGATCAGTCCGCCATCGGCTGCGCGACTTCCACTTCCGCGCTGTACATTGATGCTGGGTCGCCGCGCTCGGTTAATGTTTCGTTGAGCGTGGCGATGGTGCGCAGCGCTCGTTCGGCGAAAACTTCGGCGTCGCCGAATTGGATCTTTACCGATTCGTCGAGGTTCAACATTGTGTCATTCAGACGCACAGTGACGCGGCGCACGTCGTCGGCTTTGATGCGGACGGATTGGTCTTCGATCTCCGCGGTGATCTCCGCGCCGCCTTTCGCCTGGCCGTCGCGTAGCGCTAGCCAATAGAAGCGGTCGTGCGTGACGTCGTCTTGTTTCCAGACGATGCGATTTGGGAACGGGTTCCGCGTGAACGTGGCCATCCACGGCAGGGCCATCGCGTCTTCGCCGTCCATCCAGTGGCCTTTGCCTGCG
>JALHLM010000547.1 GCA_022844585.1 Pirellulales bacterium
CAACGACGAGTTGGGCGCCTTGGACCGCACTTTGAAGATTCTGCCGGATTGCTTAAAACCTGGGGGTCGCGCGGCGATCATCAGTTTTCATTCGCTGGAAGACCGGCCGGTCAAACAGGCCTTTCGCCAGGACGATCGCTGGAGCGTGACCACCAAGAAGCCGCTCCGCGCGAGCGACGCGGAAGTGGAACGGAATCCCCGGGCACGGAGCGCCAAACTTCGAGTGGCGGAACGCAAATGAGCCGACGCAACGAGGAAGTGGACGAGACGGAGTTCGAAGAAGAAGAAGAAACCACGGACCAGGTGGAAGAAACTTCGGGTCACCGGCTCCGGGCCTCCGAGCTGATGTTCAGCAACACCGGCCGGATCGCCATGGGCGTGTTCGGCGTGCTGCTCTTTCTGGGCGGCGTGGCGATGGTGAGCAGCTTCCTGTTCAAGGACGACGCCAAGCTCGCCGGCAATCGCAAACCGGCTGCGGATAAGTCGAAGGCGACGCAAGCGAAGTCGACGAAAACAGTTGAGCCAACGGAACCCTCGCCCACGGCCGTCGAGCCGCGTGAAGTGGTAGCAACTAGCGCCTTTATCGAGAACGCGGCGGATGCGCCGGCGCCATACCAACCGCCGGCCGTCAAAGATCGCTACAGCGATTTTCGCGAAACGAATCCGTTTCCCGACTATGCCGCGCAGGCGCCTGCCGAAGAGCCAGCGACGGAACCCATTGTCGACGAGACGCCTTATACCGCCGAGCCGGCGGTGACGCCCATCGTGGAAACGCAACCGAGGCAACTTCCGCCGCAGGATCTAACGCCGCAAGTGTCGACGCGCAGCTATCAGGTCCGCGCTGGGGAATCGTTGTTCGACATTGCCCGATACGAATTGGGCAGCGCCGCCCGTTGGATTGAAATCTATGACTTGAACACGGCGACGCTCCACGACCAGCTCGAATCGCTGGCGGGCGGCACGCGATTGAAGATTCCCGAGCGCTAGTGAATGAGCCACGGAACATGATCGATGCCGGCAGTCGACAGGCCATGTTCCCATTTGCGCCCGTCGTGCGCGTGCGACAAATTATTTCCGGCGGGCAGACCAGCGTTGATCGCGCGGCCTTGGATGTGGCGATCGAGTTGGGCATCCCACACGGCGGCTATTGCCCATTGGGCCGCCGCGCGGAAGACGGCCGGATTCCGGAGCGTTACGCGCTGGAGGAAACGGCGTCTGAGCGCTATCAAATCCGCACGGAGCAGAACGTGCTCCGGGCCGACGGCACGTTGATCCTCTTCCGCGACGAACTTCGCGGCGGCACGCGCCTCACGTATGAACTGGCGCGGCGGCATGAAAAACTGTGCTTCAAGTTCGATCTCAACAAGGCGCGCAATGACCTGTCGCCGGTGCGGCGCTGGCTCGCGCGGCAAGAGATTCAAACGCTGAACATCGCTGGCCCGCGCGAAAGCCAGTCGCCGGGAATCTACCTGCAGGCGCGAGAGTGGCTATTGCGACTCTTGGCGCGTAACACGAACATCTCCGGACCATCTGGGATCGAAGTTAAGTAGACGTCGCGCGCACCGGTGTATTTGATTTCCGTCGTTCCGAATTCCAAGTTCCGCGTTCCGAGCTTCCGCCCCGCATGGGTTTCATCGAGTACGAGCAAGTTGAGCAAGCCTATCTGGATCGGCGGCGATTGCGCCCTTCGGCGGGCTGGAAGCTGTTGTGGGCGATGGGGGTCGGCGCGGTCATCTCGGGCGATTTCGCCGGCTGGAATGCGGGACTGCCGGTGGCTGGCTTCTGGGGCTTCGTGCTGTCGACGTTGATCGTGGCCACGATGTACGTGTGCATGGTGTTCAGCATCGCGGAATTGTCCGCGTCGCTGCCGTTCGCCGGTGGGTTCTTTTCCTTCACGCGACACGCGCTCGGCCCGTTCGGCGGCTTCGTGTGCGGCATGACGGACGTGATCGAGTACGTGCTCTCGCCGGCGGTGATCGTGTATTTCATTGCCGGTTACATGCAGCCCGTGTTTCCGGGCGTTGCGCCGCCGGTGTGGTGGATCGTGTTCTATGTCCTGTTTGTGGGTATCAACGTCTGGGGCGTGGGGATTACCTTTCGCGTCGGGCTGATGGTGACGCTCGTGGCACTCGCGGTGCTGCTGGGTTTCTTCGCGAGCGTGATTTGGACCGGCGCGTTTGATTCCGAACTGCTTTTCAACATTCCCGCCGAAGCCGGCCGCGATCCGCGCGGGTTGACGCATGGTTGGCCGGGCGTGTTGTTGGCGATGCCGTTCGCGATCTGGCTGTTTCTAGGCATCGAGCAGTTGCCCGTGGCCGCTGAGGAAACGCACGACGTGGTGCGGGATATGCCGAAGGCCCTGGTTTGGAGCCTGGTCACGCTGCTCGTCCTCGGACTCGCCACGGTCGTGCTCAACTCGGGCGTCGGTGGCGGCGCGGCGGCGATCGGCAAATCCGGCGCGCCGTTGAACGACGGCTTCCTCGCCACGCTGGGACACGGCTATGCCCCGCCGTGGTTCCTAAGTTTGGCGGCTGTGGCCGGGCTCGTGGCGAGCTTTCACAGCTTGATCTACGCCTATGGAAGAGTGCTCTTCGCCCTGTCGCGGGCCGGATACATTCCCCGCTGGCTTTCGCTGACCACGAGCCGGCACACGCCCGGCTGGGCGCTTGTCGCCGGCGGAGTAGTGGGGCTGGGCTGCACGTTTCTGCTGCATCAAATGAGCGGCACCGGCGTCGGCAGCGCGCTCTTGAACATGGCGGTTTTTGGCGCGGTCATTTCCTACACGCTGGTGATGGTCAGTTTCATCAAGCTGCGGATCACGCAGCCGGAATTGCCGCGCCCCTATCGCAGCCCGCTCGGCATTCCGGGGGCAGTGGTGGGGGCCGTCGTGGCATGTTTCGCCCTATCCGCGACCTTGCTTTCCCCGGACTACCGTCCCGCGGTGCTCGGCGTGGCCCTGTTTTTGGCGGTCGCGATCGTTTACTTTTGGCTCTACAGCCGCCGGCGCCTGGTGGCCCAAGCGCCGGAAGAGGAAGTCGCTTTGCTGCAGGCCGCGGAGCGCGAACTGCACGGCGATGCGCCGACGGCGACAAGTTGAACTCGTTTCTTCGAAGGACACGCACTTGAATCTGGTCGTCACGAATCCGTTCAATCAGCAAACCGTTTGCGAACTTCCGTTTGATTCCGCGCTGGCCGTGGAAGACGCCGTTGATCGCGCCGCCGCGGCCCAACGCCAATGGACGCGCATTCCGCTCGCCGAACGCTGCCGGCAGGTCCGCGCAGGCATGGAGCAGTTCAAGACCAACCTGGAACAAGTCGCCCGCGACGTGACCTTGCAGATGGGCAAGCCGCTCAAGCAGGCCCGGGGCGAGTTCAACACGATGTGCGACCGCGCGGAGTACATGCTCTCCATCGCGGAAGAGACGCTGCGGCCGGACATTCTGCCGGCGAAGCAGAACTTCGTACGCCGCATCGAGCATGCCCCGCTGGGCGTGGTGTTCAATGTGGCGGCCTGGAACTACCCGCTGTTGATTCCGATCAACGTCCTCGTGCCGGCGCTGATTGCGGGCAACAGCGTTTTGCTGAAGCACAGCGCGAAGACGCCGCTCACGGGGCGGCAGTTCGCCGAGGCTTTTTCCGAGTTGGAAGTCCCGAACCTTGTGACGAACTTGTTGCTCATGCATGACGCCACGGCGCGATTGATCGAACATCGCGGCGTCGATCACGTGGCCTTCACCGGCTCCGTCGAAGGCGGGCGCGAAGTCTACCGCCACACGGCGCAGCGGTTCATCGACGCCGGACTGGAACTCGGCGGCAAGGATCCGGCCTACGTGGCCGAGGACGCGGACCTTGATTTCGCCGTGGCCAACTGCGTCGACGGCGCCTGTTACAACGCCGGGCAATCGTGCTGCGCCGTGGAGCGCGTCTATGTGCATCACACGCTCTACGAGGCATTCCTCGACAAGGCCAAGGCGGCGCTCGAAGAGTACGTGCTCGGCGACCC
>JALHLM010000548.1 GCA_022844585.1 Pirellulales bacterium
CGCGGTCTCGCCGACGTCCACCGCAAGAATCGCGGCGCCTTCGCGCGCGAACAGCAGAGATGCTTCACGACCAATGCCGCCGCCGGCGCCCGTAATCAACGCGACTTTGTCTGCCAAACGCATGATGGAATCGTTGCTCCTGTGATGGATGTTGTCGGCTTGGGCGGCTGGGGTCGAATGTACTCATTCGCCCCCAGGCCTCTTTTTGCTTGGGGGCAAGCGAGTACGCTTGACCCCAGCCACCCATGTTGTTGCTTGTTTACTTCTTGACAGTGCGTTGCCGCGCCGCTTCGACCAGGCGGTCGAACAGTCCTTGCTGGACCGGGTCGCGCTCCGCGGACAGTTCCGGGTGCCATTGGACCGCGACCATGAATGGGTGATCGGGCAATTCGACCGCTTCGATGGTGCCGTCCGCCGCGCGGGCGACGACTTTCAGGCCAGGCGCGGCGTCGCGGACCGCTTGATGGTGCCAGGAGACCGTGTTGCATACCGTGCCGCCGACCAAGCCTGCGAGTTTCGAGCCCGGCTCGATGTTCACGGCGTGCTCGGTCGGCTTGCGCGGCGGGGCGCGGTGGGCCAGTTCGTCGCCGACCTCGTCCGGTAGATGCTCGATTAACGTCCCGCCAAGCGCCACGTTCAATACCTGGCAACCGCGGCAAATGCACAACGCCGGCAGATCGCCCTGGGAGAGCCGCCGGGCGAATTCCAGTTCCCAGCCGTCGCGCTCGGCGTCGGTCATGTAGATGGTTTCGTGCGTCTTGCCGCCGTAGTGGCTGGGGTCGACGTCGCCGCCGCCGATCAGCACGAACCCGTCGAATCGCGCGGAGAGCGTCTCGAAATCGGGCTGGCAAGGCGGAATCAACACCGGCACGCCGCCCGCTCGGGCGATCGCGTCGCAATAGGCCGCCGGCGTACAAAAACGCGGCGTGTCTTCATCGAAATCGTTCCGGCCGTAGGTCGTCAGACCAATCAGCGGTTTCATCGGGACTTCTTCCTCCCAGGCATACCGTAGGGAGCCAGCGTGACGCTACATCGTCGCCAGGGAACCACGTTCCCGCAAGGTCCGAACCACCACAGAAGCGCCGCGCCGGCTTGTGCCCCCGACGCTTCCGAACTACAAGAGAGTTCCAGAACCAATGGGTTCGCGAATGACAGGCAATGCGCTCAACGGAGCGGGTGCCTGGCGCTGGGGCGAAAACAGAGAGTAGTCATGTCGGTATGGCTGGGGCATCGTGGCGATCCGTTGACAAGTCCCGCGAAGCCCCAGCGGATCTACCTTGTGACCGCGAAAGCGGCGCCGCTGCGCCAGGCACCCACCGATCTCATCGGAGCAAGTTTCGTGGCAGTGTTGTAGAATAAATCGTTCGCGATCTTTCGCGACTTTCGCGGTTCCACCCAGAAGCCAACGTGGCCAGGTCGAATAACAACAAGAAGCCGGCGCCGGTCGATCGCGAGCACGACAATGAGCGGCTCGTGGCGAACAATCGCCGTGCGCGCCACGATTACGAAGTGCTCGAAACGCTCGAGTGCGGGATCATGCTCGTCGGCAGCGAGGTGAAAAGCCTCCGCGCCGGCACGATCTCGCTGGAGGAGGCCTACGCCCGGCTCAAGGGGAACGAGGTCTGGCTGCTGGGCTGCGAGATCGCCGAGTATGTCCAGGCGAACCGGTTGAACCACGTCCCGCGCCGCCCGCGCAAGCTGCTGCTGCACAAGCGCGAGATCCTCAAATTCGCCGGTAAGGCCACGGAAAAGGGCCTGACGCTGGTGCCGCTCAAGGTCTACTTCAAGGAAGGCCGCGCCAAAGTCCTCCTCGGCGTCTGCCGGGGCCGCAAACTGCACGACAAACGCGACGTCCTCAAAAAGAAAGACGTCCAACGCGACATTGAACGCGCGATGCGCCGCCGGTAAGTCTCTCCTCTTTCGCGCTTTCGCCATTTCGCGTTTTCGCGATTCAACGGTGACAGCTCCATTTCATCGTGAAAGCGCGAAATGGCGAAAACGCGAATGGGAGGAGTTAGAATGTGGGGATGGTTAACCCACGAGAAATGCCGGTCGATGCCAAATCGCCGGAACGCCCGCGCTTCCTTCGAGGTTCGTGGGGCGTTCTCGGAGCCATTCTTGGTTATTTCTTCGGTCCAAGGTATTTTCCGCTAACGGATTCCTACCCAGAGGATGCACTCAATCCGATTTATGGTGCATGTATCGGGGCATTATTTGGGCTAGCGGTCGAACGGAAGAATTCGCGTGCATCCCAACGCCCGGCCCTCTGCGGAATTGCATGCGCCTTTGTCGGACTCTGGTTCGGTGAAGCCTTCCGAGTCCAAGGCCGAGATTTGCGTTGGGGCTCAACCGAAGCACTTCGAATCATTTACGGAATGTGCATCGGCGCGGCAATCGGCTTCGCGATTGATTTTGCAACCAGTAAGCGACGTCATAATCCCTGCGGCCTCACGTTCGGCCTGCAGACACTTTTCGCGGCCTGCTACATCGTCGCCGTTCTGATCTACATCATCCGAGGATTGCTCATCATACACGGATGGTAGCCGCTACTTGCTTTTCGGCACCAGCGCCATGGCGCGTCCCGATGCGCTCCCCAGGCCGAACACCACCAGCGTGCCAATCACTCCAGCAAGCGCGGTTGCCAGGAGTTCGTTTTGGATGCCCGGCAGCATGTAATCCGGCAACGGGGCGAAGGCGAGGGCGCCTTCCGGCCAGGCGACCCAGGCCGCGGCGACGTGTTCCAGGCCGTCTGGGGATGGCGATGCCCAGGGGGCCAAAAAGGCGGCCACGCCAATGGCTGCCGCGAGGGCGATTGCCGCGCCGCGACGTGCGCCGGCTGGATTCGCGTTCCAAAGTTCGACGGTCGCGAGCGCCATCGCGGTGATCAGGGCTTCGCCGATGCCGATGCGGGCGTGGATTGCCGTCATCGGGCCGAACACGTCGGCAAACGCCGCCGTGCTGCCGAGCGACCAGATCGCCGCGCAGACCATGCCGGCCGCCACGATCGATCCCCAAGCCGCCGCGGCTGTGGTCAGCAGTCGCGGGACGGGATTCATGCTGGTTCGCAGCGAGATCAGATGCCCTAACGCGGCCCCGCCCCAGGTCGCCACGACGCCCATCGTGAGGATGTTTGCTCCGAGCGTGGTGAGACCGCCGTCGCCGGCCAGCAAGCATTGCGTGACGAGCACGAGCGCCATGGCCAGCAAACCCAGCAAGGGGCCAAGCAACGCCCCGGCCAGCACGCCGCCGACCATATGCCCGGAGACGCCAGCCGCCACGGGGTAGTTGACCATCTGCACCGCGAACACGAACGCCGCTACGGCGCCAAGCTTCGCTGGCTGCCAGTCGCTGGCCGCGGTGCGCGCCCGGCTGAAGGCGTAACCGGTCGCTCCGGCCGCCAACAGGGTCGTCACGGTGCAAGTCACGTTGTCCAGCGAACCCCCGGGCAGATGCATAGCGAGTCTCCAGCAATCGAGTGGAAGAGCCCCGATTCTCCCGCAAGGCAACATGAAGTTCAATCCCACCCACACCAACCCGAAGCGCCAGCGAGGGGGAGAAAGCGCACCATTCAGCGCGATGGCGCGCTGAGATGCGACGTCCTCTCCCCCTCGCTGGCGCTTCGGGTTGGTGAGGCGAACTCCCAGACCGTGTTGCACCGGTGAGGCAAACCCTGCGGGCCGAAACGCTTCGCGCAATCGCGTAGCAACTTCCGCCCACTTTGCCGAAGTTCCAGTACCCCGCCGCAAACGTCCGACGTTTTTAGGGGAGTTTGAAGTTTTCAGTGTTCAGTTTTCAGTGAGTACGTAGTTTCGAACCACTGAAAACTGAACACTGAAAACTTCAAACTGTCCTTCACACCGTTGTGAACTCAAAACAAGCCCCCACGATCGTTCAGGCCAAGGATCGGTCATGCCATTCCCCAAACGGAAAGCGGAGCCGAAAGTCCGCGCCACGTTGTACGTTTCCGCCCAACTGCTGGACGAGGCCCGCAATGCCGCGGTG
>JALHLM010000549.1 GCA_022844585.1 Pirellulales bacterium
AAATCCGCGACGATCACCACGACGGTCTTCGAATCAAACAGCACTCCGCGGGAAGCCCGGCATGTCAACGCTCGATCAGGCATTCATCAAGGCCTACGGACAGTCGGCCGAGTCTGCAAAGACGACCGCTAGCAAATCGGCGACGTCACCGACCGCCGGCCACGCCGTCGTGCCGAAGCCGCATGCGCATTTCGATGTCGCTGAAGCGAATCGCCGTGCGATGGCGATGACCGAATCGCCCGCCGCGCCGGTCAAACTGTTCGAACCGGAAGGTCGCGCCCTGCGCGCCGCATTCGAGGTGGAACGTTTCGAGTGGCCGTTAGTCTGTGCCCGGCTGTTCACGGCTGCCGGGCGCGAATTACGGCAATTCACCGACGTCTTGACGGAACAGATTCAGCGCGGCCGCAAAATGCTGGCCGTCACCGGTTGCCGTCGCGGCGACGGCCGCACGACGGTCGCGATGTGCCTCGCACAGCAACTGGCGGAACGCGGACTGAGCGTGGCGCTGGTCGACGCTGATTTTCGCCACCCGCAATTGGCCGAACAACTTGGCGTGGTCCCGAGCGCCGGCTGGGATGACGTCCTGCAAAGCGATCTCGCGCTCAACGAGGCGATGATCGACTCCACGCAAGACCGCCTGACGCTCGTACCATTGCGAAATCCGCAATTCGACTCTGGCGTCACGCTGGAAAATCCGCGATTCGGCGTGCCGCTACGGGCCCTGCGTGAATCGTACGACGCCGTGCTCCTCGATTGCGAACCGCTCGCCGGTCCGGAAGCCACGGACTACCTGGCCACCCTCGTCGGACGCGGCGGCCTCGACGCGGCGTTATTGATCCACGACCTGCACCAAACCACGACGGAAGCCTACGAGCGCGCCGCGCACTTGCTGAATCAAGCCCCGCTCGCAGCGTGGGACATCATCGAGAATTTTGTGCCGTGATGAGTTTGAAGTTTTCAGTGTTCAGTTTTCAGTGGGGCGGATGCGACGCCATGCTGACTAATAAACGCTGAAACTCAAGTAACTGAACACTGAAAACTTCGAACTTCAAACTCTATGTACCTCGACTACTGGCAACTCGAAAAGCGCCCGTTCGAAAACACCACCGATCCGGCGTTTTACTATCCGAGCGAATGCCATCAAGGCGCGCTGTTGAAGCTGCGCTACGGCGTCGAGAGCCGGCGCGGCGCGGTCCTCCTGGCCGGCGGCAGCGGATTGGGCAAATCACTGCTCGTGCAGGTGCTGCGGCGCCAATTGCCGGAGACCATCGGGCCCGTCGTGCATCTGATCTTCCCGCAACTCTGCACGCAGGAGTTGCTCGCGTACCTTGCAGCGGAACTCGGCGCCGGCGATCCTAACGGCCAACTGCCTGCCACCGAAACCAGCCTGCGCCGCGTGCGTCAACGGCTGACCGACAACGCGAACGAAGGCAAGCATGCGCTGATCGTCGTCGATGAAGCGCACTTGCTGGAAGATCACCGCACGCTCGAAACCTTGCGGCTGCTGCTAAACTTCGAAACCGAACACGGCTTTGCGGCGACGTTGCTCCTGGTCGGCCAAACAAAACTGCTGCCGGCGCTCGATCGCATGCCCCACTTCGAGGAACGCCTCGGCGTGAAGTGCCTGCTCCGTCCATTCACGATCGAAGAGACGCTCTCGTACGTCCAACACCGTCTGCAAACCGCCGGCGCGCGCCGCGAAATCATTCAACCGGCCGCCCTCGAAATTATCCACGAGCTCAGCGGCGGCGCCCCGCGCCGCATCAACCGCCTTTGCGATTTGGCGCTCTTAGTCGGCTTCGCCGAAGAACGCGCCCACATCACGCCGGATCACGTCGCGGCGGTGCATGGCGAGTTGGTCGCGGTGACGCCGGAGTAGCCTCTAGCGCCAAAGGGGCGTCCGTCAGTTGCCAGGGGTGGCAACCCCTGGCATGCACGACACAAGCATAAGCCAAGCCCCAACGGGGCGACCGATGATCGCGGCATCGCGGTCGCCCCGTTGGGGCTTGAATTCTCTTCGCATGGCTTTATCCACCAGGGGCTTCCGCCCCTGGCTACTGACGGTCGCCCCTTCGGGGCTAAAAGATCCCAGTAGATTCAGCTCTTTGTGCGCTCGCATGAAGCGACAATCGCCCCGTGAACTCCTAGCCGCCATCCCCGCCTCGCGATATATTCTCCCTTTACGCCCGTCGCTTACCCGACGGGCATTTTGCGTTTTTGCGGGAAGTCTTTCACGCATGGACACTGGCTCCCTCCCCGATCTGGGGTCCGGCAAGATTGCCGATGAGAAGATTCTTATCCTCGATTTCGGCGCGCAATACGCCCAGTTGATCGCCCGACGGGTGCGCGAACAGCATGTGTATTGCGAGATCGTGCGGCACAACATCACCGCCGAACGGGTTCGCGAATTGGCCCCGCGCGGGCTGATCCTCTCGGGCGGCCCCGCGAGCGTGTACGCCCCGGGCTCCCCGCAGTGCGACGAGAAGATTTTCTCGCTCGGCATTCCGGTCCTCGGCATTTGCTACGGCATGCAGTTGGCCTGCAAAGCGCTCGGCGGGAACGTCGCCAGTGCGCCGGCCCGCGAGTACGGCCGGGCACATGTCCGGCTATTGGCGGCCGAAGGGCTGTTTGCGGGCTTGCCCGGCGAGACCGAAGTCTGGATGAGCCATGGCGACCAGGTGACCGGCGTATCGACGGACTTCGTGTCGATCGCCCGGACCGACACCTGCCCGATCGCTGCGGTCAAGCACAAGTCGCTTCCAATCTATGGCTTACAGTTTCACCCTGAGGTGACGCATACGCCGTTGGGGGCGAAAATGCTGGGGAACTTTGTGCATCAGGCCTGCGGTTGCCGCGGCGCCTGGCAACTAGGCGATTTCGCCAGCGAAGTCGTGGAGCGCGTCCGCAAGCAGGTCGGCGATCGCCGCGTGATCTGTGGCCTTTCCGGCGGCGTCGACTCGGCGGTCACCGCGGCGCTCTTATCTCAGGCGATCGGCTCGCAACTGTCGTGCATCCTGGTCGACAACGGCCTGCTGCGCAAGTCCGAGGCCGAGGCCGTCATCGAGGAATTCAGCAATCACTTCCACACCGACCTGCACGTCGTGAAGGCGGAGGAGATGTTCCTCACCGCGCTGCGCGGCGTGACGGAACCGCAGGCGAAGCGCAAGATCATCGGCAAGGCGTTCATCGATTGCTTCACCGCCGAAGCCGAAAAAATCAAAGGCGCGCATTTTCTCGCGCAAGGCACGCTCTATCCCGACGTGATCGAAAGCGGCGCCGCGGCAGACGGCCCGGCGGCGACGATCAAGCTGCATCACAACGTCGGCGGCTTGCCGGAGAACTTGGGCTTCGAGTTGATCGAACCGTTGCGTGACTTGTTCAAAGACGAAGTCCGCCGACTAGGCCTGCAACTCGGCCTTCCGGAAGAAATCGTCTGGCGGCACCCGTTCCCCGGCCCCGGCCTGGCGGTCCGCTGCCTGGGCGAAGTCACCAAGCAGCGCCTCGACTGCCTGCGCGAGGCCGATGCGATCGTCGTCAACGAGATCAAGGCGGCCGCCATGTACCGCGCCACCAGCCAGGCCTTCGCCGTGCTGTTGCCGGTGCAAAGCGTGGGCGTGATGGGGGACGACCGCACCTATGAGGACGTGATCGCCGTCCGCGCGGTCCACACGGAAGATTTCATGACCGCCGACTGGAGCCACCTGCCCTACGACCTGCTGGCCCGTGTCTCGACGCGGATCATCAACGAAGTGAAGGGCGTGAACCGCGTGGTCTACGACATCAGCTCGAAACCGCCGGCGACGATTGAGTGGGAGTAGGGGGCGGAGGAGAGCGAGGAGTAAAGGAGCAAAAAAAGGAGGCGCGGAATGTTCCACGCCTCCTTCATCGTTGTGCTTGTTCAGACTGCTGATGATCAGCCGATCGCGCGGCCGCGGCGTTGCCAGCGATGCATGCCGAAGAAGGAAACGCCGATCAATCCCCACACGGCCACGCTGGCTGGTT
>JALHLM010000550.1 GCA_022844585.1 Pirellulales bacterium
TGTCGCCGTCACCGACGCGGGATCATCCCTAAACGTCGCAGGAGATTTCGAGCAGGTCGGGCACGCCTTTCAACTGTACGACGGCGCCAGCTTCGCGACCTCGGGCTCGTTCACGCTCACCGCCGACGGACCGTTTGAAATCCTCGGCGGTTCCACGTTCGAGGTCGGCGATCTGCCAGCGAGTTCAGTCCAATCGAGTCACAGCATTCGAGTCAATGGCGGCTCTCAGGCCACTCTGCCCAAGTTGACGTTGACTTCGGGAAGTGTCGCCGTCACCGACGCGGGATCATCCCTAAACGTCGCAGGAGATTTCGAGCAGGTCGGGCACGCCTTTCAACTGTACGACGGCGCCAGCTTCGCGACCTCGGGCTCGTTCACGCTCAACGCCGACGGACCGTTTGAAATCCTCGGCGGTTCCACGTTCGAGGTCGGCGATCTGTCCGTTGGCGGCGTCCAGTTGAACCATGTCCTAAATATCAATGGCAGCTCGCAGGTTGCGATCGCGAATCTTTGGACTTCAGGGGGAATTCTGATTGCCGATGTTGATTCGTCATTACACGTTCATTCGACACTGTCGTTAAGTAACAACGCTATCGTCCAAGTCCCTGGCACCGCCATTCGAGTCGGCGATGGCGACCTTCCTGCGCCGAGTGCCGTGGCAGTCGGCCCAAATGGCACGCTTTCCGGCTCCGGCCAGATTCTCGGCGACGTGATCGTCGACGGCGGTACGATCGCGCCGGGGGCGTCGGCCGGCATCCTTTTTGTCTCCGGAAGTTTGACGCAACTCGACGGCCTGTTGGCCTTCGAAATTGGAGGCCCAACGCCCGGCGTCGATTACGATCAAATGCAGATTGGCGGCGACGTTTCGTTGGCGGGGATCATTCAATTGATCTTCACTAACGGATTCTTGCCGTCGTCAGGGCAGTCATTTGACGTGATCGCGCCGGGCGCTTCCTATCAAAGCGCGGGTTCGGTGCTGGACTTGGTCGGGCTCCCCACCGACCTGGCGATGTCGGCAGTGTTTATCGACGGCACGCTCGAATTCCTCGACGCGCCGTTGCCCGGCGACACCGATCATGACGGCGTCGTCGGCATTAATGACTTGAACAACGTCCGCAATAATTTCGGCGCGACGGGAAGCCCGGTGCTGGGCGACACCAACCTGGACGGCCAGGTCAATATCGCCGACCTGAACAACGTGCGGAACAACTTTGGGGCCGAAGGTTCGCTCTCACAGTCGGTGCCGGAGCCGGCGACGTTTTGGCTGTGCGTGGTCCCGGCGGTAGTGATCGGCGTTTGGCGGAACACGCGACGTTTTCGCTCAGCGCGTCGACTTTCCTTCGCCACGATTTGCGCGGGGGCGTGGCTCGCCAGTGCGCTCGCCGTGGCGGCTCCCGTCCAATGGACGATCGAGCAAGGTGGCAACGGCCATTGGTACGACGCGATTCACGCGCCGTCGGGCGTGTCGTGGTTCACGGCTAACGAGCAAGCCTCTGTCGCGGAAGGTCATTTGGTCACGATCACCTCCGCGGCAGAGAACCAGTTCGTCTTCAGTCTGATCAACAGCGCTCCGTTCTGGCGTCCGATCAATGAACCGAACCTGTCGTTGTCAGTGGGTCCTTGGCTGGGCGGATACCAGCCGCCGGGCAGTCCAGAGCCTTCTGGCGGCTGGCGTTGGGTAACCGATGAGCCGTTCACGTACCAGAACTGGCTTTCCGGTGAGCCCAACAACTCGGGGCTAGGTGGTGCGGAGGGGCACTTGCAATTCTTTACCGCGCCGGCCGGGGCGCGGGCGCCTACCTGGAACGACGCCACGGGGAGCGTGCTGGAGTTCGGCTACATTGTCGAATGGAATGAGCTCCCGATGGAGGATGTGTTCTGGGTCGGCAATCAATCCGGCCACCAGGAACTAAAAGGGAGCGGCTCGTTTTTTCACGGCAATAACTGGCTCAACTTCAACGAGCCCGGCGCCACCGACAACGCCATCTTCGGCTCCGGCATCGACCCGCAACAAAACGGTACGCTGCCGCACTACGTCTATTTCGGCGACTACCAGTCCGATTTCGCCGAACCAGCCAGCGACCCGTTTATCGCTGGCGGTACGGCGGCGGTCTCGAACCTCTCGGTGCAATCCGGCACGTGGACGTTCGACTTCGGCCACAACGCCGGCACGAACAACGGCGGCCTGAATGTTTCGACCGATATGGTCGTGGGCTCCACCATGCAATCCAACGGCCAACCAGGCAACGCCACGCTGACCGTCACCGGACCAGGCGAACTGCAGACCGACGATTTGTTTATCGCGGATGCCTTTGGCGGAACAGGGCTGATGGAAGTCGTCGGCAGTGATACGCATGTCACGCAGACGGGCCTCAACTACATCGCAGTTGGCATTCGCGGCGAAGGGCGCCTGAGCATTCGCGATGGCGCGACGCTCTACGGCAACGGCGGCAATATCGGTTCCTTTAGTCAAGGCGTCGGCAACATCGATGTCGATGGTATTGGCTCTACGCTGACGTTTGGCAACGGAGTGAGCATCGGCTTCGACGGACGCGGAGAATTAGCGGTGACCGATGGCGGAACTTTCATCGCGGGGACCGTTGGCCTCGGGGACCGTGATCCGGCATCCATCGGCATTGCGACCGTCAACGGACCGGGCTCGAACATCACGCTTACTTACGGACAACTAATCGTGGGCTTGAATGGCTCAGGCGAACTTCTGATTCAGAACGGCGGCGTAGTGAACGTGCCGGGAACGAATGGCACGGTGTTAGGCTACTACGCCACTGGCCACGGCAGCGCGACGGTGTCAGGCGAAGGATCGGCGTTGAATACCACTCAACTGGTCGTGGGGCGTGACGGCCCTGGCAGGCTGGACGTCACGCACGGTGCGATCGTCCATAGCGACTCTGGCGCGATTGGCTTATTCGGCGGCGAGGGCATCGTCAACGTCTCAGGTGAAGGTTCAGCCTGGCATCCCGTAGGCGCTGTCGTTTACACAAGCGTCGGCGGCAACGCTCCGGGCGCGCTCAACATCCTGGATGGCGGCGTCGTTACTTCAAACGGGCTAGGCATTGGCGGATCAGTACCTGGAGCGGACGGCATAGTAACCATTGACGGCGCCGGTTCGCTCCTCGATCTCCTCAACGTTCACGGCATCGGCGGCTCAGGCGGGGCTGAAGGCGCGACAATCATCAGCGGCGGCGGCCGGGCCGACGTAGGAATGACATTCATTGGTTTCCAACCGGATTCATCAGGATCTATGACCGTGAGCGGGCCGGGTTCAAGCTACGCTACGAAATACGGCGACTTGATCATTGGTCACGTTGGGCCGGGCCACGTCACATTCACTGATAATGCCATCGGTGACGTTGAATCATCGGTGGTTGTTGGGAATAGCGGCGATGGCAACCTTTTCGTGTCAAGCGGCGCGCAGCTCTCCAGCCAGCGAGGCTATATCGCTGCACAACCCGGCAGCACCGGCGAAGCGGATCTGAACGGCGCCGACACGCGATGGATGCTTTCCACGGACTTACATCTCGCCAATTCGGCCGGCGCCCATGGCACTCTGTTCGTGCGTGACGGCGCTCGTTTGGAGTCGCCCTGGATCAATGTCGGCGCGGCGGGACAGGCTAAGTTGTCGATCGAAAATGGCGGCGTGGCTCAAAGCGATTTAGCCGACGTCGGCAACGGCGCCGGATCACATGGCACGGCCACGATCTCCGGCGTCGGTTCACGTTGGGCTGCGGCCAACGGCATGGTGGTCGGTCGCACCGGCGAGGGAATCCTCACGATCGAAAGCGGCGGCCTACTTACCGCCGGACCAATGGGCTTGTCCTTGGCGTCGTTCGGCGCGGCGGCGCGCGGCACGCTCAATGTGACCGGCCCCGAAAGTGAGGTGCAAGTCGCCGGCTTGATCGGCGTTTCGGGCGAGGGAGAAAGCTGGGTCAATGTAAACAATGGCGGCAGGATCTTGGCCGATCGTCTGGAGAC
>JALHLM010000551.1 GCA_022844585.1 Pirellulales bacterium
TCCGGCGCACGCCGAATGCCCGGATTGGGAATTAGGCGACAGCCGCATCTCGAAGCTTTGGTTGCAACGAAGCGCCGACCGCGCGACGGTCTTTAATTGGGACCGCGGGATGGACGTCGCCGCCGCGAGCGACGAAGTGCAAGCGATCGTCGACTTCCTGGCCGCGGGCCTTGCCGACCACATCTACGCCGAACCCCTCGAACGGAACTGATCGCCATGACCACGAACGACGAAACGCCTCGCACGTACAGCGGCCCGTTCCTGCGAACATTGCACGCACTGGAACGCACGCTACGCCGCCATCTCGACGAGTTGCACCAGGTCGATTGCGAAGACGTCGAAGCCGCCGAGGCGATCGTGTTCGCCATCGAGGCGGCCCAAAAATCTCTCGACCATACGCAGACGGCAAGACGCCAGCACCGACGCGACTAGCGAGCCGGCCAAGTGGCCGGCTCATTTCACTTCTGTTCACCGTTTCTGAAGGAGACTCGACATGGCTGCGAAGAAGACCACCACGAAGAAGCCCTCGACAACCAAGAAGGCCAAGGCTGCTCCGGCGACGAAGCCGCGCGCCGCGAAAGCGAAACCCGAGGCCAAGGAGAAGAAGTTGAGCGCCCTCGACGCGGCGGCCAAGGTGCTTGGCGAGACCGGCGAGCCGATGACCACGAAAGAACTCATCGACGCCATGGCCGCGAAGGGCTACTGGACGAGCCCCGGCGGGAAGACGCCGGAACGCACGTTGTACTCCGCGCTGGCTCGCGACGTCGACGCCCGCGGGAAGGAGTCGCGATTCAAGAAGGGCGAGCGCGGCAAGTTCCTGGCCAACGCCTAAGCGGGGAGACGACGATGCACGAACTCGCAGAAGCCATCCGCCACGCAACCGCCAGGGTCCAACGCGAAATCGATCTAGGGCGGCGTTCCCGCTCGATCGACGCCGATGACCTGGTCGAGGTACTTCTGGCGATCGCCGACCAGCTCGATCCGTTTGTTCCGGAGTCGGACGCGCCGACCCGCTAGCGCCGCGGCCACCAATAGCCCCGCCGCAAGACGACGCCCCACGTTTAGCACGTGCGGGCGTTTCGTCGTTGGTCCTCCCCGTACCCAACCCTCTTCGAACTTCTTCTCTGCTACCCAAAACTCACAACCGCTGAATTCGTAATCGTTTAGCGATTCCGAGTCCGTTTCGGTCCGCAAATCGGTCCCAACGCTTTACGGAAAAATCCGGGCATCGGTTAACACAAGCAGAGAATCTGAGAGCACTTTAGAGAGCGCAACTGAGTGCGCGAGAGCGCTCTCTAAAATCAGCCGTTGCTACGCCGTCACCGGTCAGAATCGCGACGTATTCTTGGCGAAACGCCGGCATACCGATGTGCAAAAATGGCGCAAACCCGAATCGCTGGCCAAGTTGCTGGGATTTCGCGTATGCGGAACATCTGCCGATCGCTTTTGCTGATTCTGACGACGGCAACGCAGAAGTAGCCGGCTCGTTACGTCGCCTACTTGAAGGCTGAGTACAAGATTCTCCGCAGCCGCTTGCCGGCGCGCGTGCTCGTCGAGCCGACGGAGAGGCGCCGGCTAGTCCAGTTGGGCGCGAAGCTGGGCCGCGCCCGCGACGAGTTGGTGACGATCGTCCGCCCGGGCACGTTGCACCGTTGGATTCGAGAGGACGCCAAGACTACGAAGCGCCCCCGCGGCAAGGTCGGCCGACGACGGACCAGCGAGCAAATCCGCAAGCTCATCCTCAAGCTGGCGAAGGCCAACAACTAGGAATACACGCGTATCCGCGATGAACTGCGGAAGCTCAACATTCGCGCCGTCTCGCGGAACACCGTGAAGAACATCCTCAAGGAGAGCGGACACAACCCCGGTCCGCAGTGCGGCCACGGCGCTTGGGACGAGTTCATCAAGATCCACGCCGCCACGCTGTGGCAGTGCGACTTTGTCTCGAAGCGGATCGTCACGCCAAAGGGGCTCCGGGACGGCTTTCTGCTGGTTTCCGGCACGTCGAGACGCGACGGGCGTTCATTTCGCCAACCACTCAGCATCCGAACGAAGCCTGGGTCAATGAACAGGCCGCAGCACTCCTGAAGTTTGCCAAGAAGGCCAGACTCGGTGCCGACGCAATCATGCACGACCGCGACACGAAGTTCGCCAGATCGTTCGATGCTACGCTCGAGGAAGCAGGTCTGCGAGTTCAATGGACGGCTTATCGGTCGTCCAACACGTGCGCCTTCGTCGAGCGGTTCATTCAGTCGCTCGGTCAGGAATGCCTCGACCATTTCATGGTCCTCAGCGAGCGGCACCTGAACTACCTCGTTCGAGAATTCCTGGAGTATTCTCATCTCGAACGTCCCCACCAAGCACTGGAAAACAAAACCCTGGTGAAGAAGGGGTATCCTCGTAAGACGACGGACGACGCCTCTACCTTACCGCTGGGCGAAGTTGCCTGCAAAACGCGGTTGGGTGGGTTATTGAAGCACTATGATCGGAAGGCGGGATAGAAGCTTTACAGTCGCTGACGACTCGCGCATCCGGTGCGCGCCGAAGGGCGGTTTTTGGTTGCGCTTCAGCGTCTATCGCATGATTCCTCTCCTTCCTGCTCGGCATCGAGCTAAACGGAATGTGTCGTCATGAGCGTGCTTCGCCCGGGATCTAGTTTTTGCACAGGGCGATGGGATGACCCTGATTTGCAGTTCATCATCGCCGTTTGGCCGTCGCTCTCGTTCGACCAGCCAGCGTAGGACAGATCGTTGCGCTCGCTGGCAGCGAAAGTCTGCATCAGACTAAACCGCCCGTTCATTGACGTAGCGGAAGTACTCACGTTCACGTGTATTTCGTGTATTTCACTGAGTCTGCCTTCGTCGGCTCGCCATCGTCGGGGTTCGCCCCGTGAGGCCGCCAGGCCCTTGGCCCCGACGAGGATGAGCCAGTGAAGGCGCATCGAGCAGCATGCCACAACTTTTCGTCCGCAATGCCCCTGCCATTGTTGATTGGAGTTGGCGGCATGCGTTGCTTGACTAGCGAGCGTCGGCGACCCAAGGAGTGGCATGCAACGTTGACCGCTAGCGGAGCACGCCCGTCACGAGATGCGACTGCTCGACACCTGTCAGACGAGCGTCCAGTCCCTGGAACTTGTAGGTGAAACGTTCGTGATCGATGCCCAGCAGATGCAGGATGGTGGCGTGCAAGTCACGGACATGAACGGGCTTGTCGACGATGTTGTAGCAGTAGTCGTCGGTTTCGCCGTAGGTCGTGCCTCCTTGAATTCCCGCGCCTGCGAGCCAGACGCTGAAGCAGCGTGGATGGTGATCCCGCCCGTAGTCCTCGGGCGTGAGTTTACCTTGGGAATATACGGTGCGTCCGAACTCGCCGCCCCAGACAATCAGCGTGTCCTCTAACAAACCGCGCTGTCGCAGATCGTTGATCAGGGCCGCCGAGGGTTGATCCGTGTCATAGCATTGCCCGGCGATGGCCTTCGGCAGATTGAAGTGCTGATCCCAGCCCATGTGGAAGAGCTGGATGAATCGCACGCCGCGTTCCGCCATCCGCCGTGCCTGCAGGCAATTGTAGGCGTATGTGCCGGGCTTGCTGACCTCGGGGCCGTAGGATTCCAGAATGTGCTGCGGCTCCTGCGAGATGTCCGCAAGTTCTGGCACCGAGGCCTGCATGCGGAACGCCAGTTCATATTGCGCGATGCGCGTGGCGATCTCCGGGTCGCCGACCGTGTCATGCTTGATCCGATTGAGCGCGGCAAGCTCGTCCAACATTTCTCGGCGCGCTGCGCGATCGATGCCGTCGGGATCGGACAAGTACGAAACAGGATCGCCGGAGTTACGGAACTTGACCCCTTGATAGCGTGTGGGGAGGAAGCCGGAGCCCCACAACCGATCATAGAGCGGCTGATCGTCCCGGCGGCCGGTGCCCTTGGACGTGAGCACGACA
>JALHLM010000552.1 GCA_022844585.1 Pirellulales bacterium
GCTGGCGACGGCGAACCGCTTCTTGGCCGCCGCGAACGGGCGCGGCGCGGCGATCCGCGGCTTTGGCGCCCCGGCGCGCGGCGCGGTGACGCTGAGCGCGAACAGCAATCCCAACAGGCCGATATACGGCCACATCGGCCCCGACGGCTGGCGATGGCGAGCGAACACGGGCGTTACCCTCTGGCTTCCCTGCGAGTTCAACATCCCTGGTGGACAATCCCAGTACGTAGAATCGGCAAGACAGGCTGTTGCCGTAAACTGGCGAGACAGGAAAAGCCTAGTAAGCACCGCCTGCCACGTAGAGCGCAGCGATTCTGCGGCGAAGCACACCTGCGGAAAGAGTTCCGCCTAGATAAACCTTGCCGCTTGGCAAGGGCGTGAGGACGAGTCGCGAAAACTCGGAGGGCGTTCGATTTGAACCGCGGAGGCGCTGAGACGCAGAGAGAGGAGAGAGGGAACGAGAGTTTGGACAGGTGGTGTTTCGCGATCAAAGTACCTACTGAAAACGAAATAAAACTTTCAACTACATTTCCATTCAGTCACTCTTCCTCTCCCCTCCTCCCACTCTGCGTCTCCGCGCCTCTGCGGTTCAAACTTGCTGGCCCCGCGCTCCTCTGAGGTCTGCTAGACGAGCACCGTGTCTTCGTGTTCATAGCCGGGGGCGCAGCAGCAGAGGAAGATGAGCGGTTCGTCGCCGGTGTTGCGGATTGTGTGAACGGCCCCCGGCGGGATGGCAATCGCATCTCCCACGCCGACGTCGCGGGTTTCCTCATCGATCCGCAGCGAGCCCGCGCCGCGGAGGATGTAGTAGATCTCTTCCGCCCGCGGATGATAATGCGGCGCCGTCACCCCACCGACCGCGACGCGCGCCTCGGCCAGGCTCTGATTACGAATGCACGAATTGCGATGCGCCAGCAACTCGCGAATCTCAGACCCGTCCTTGGTGGTAAAGGCGGGGACGCGGGTGAGGTTTTGGATGTGCATGGTATCGATCGCGAATTTCAAGTGTTTGCGAAAGCCGTCGAAAGAATGTACAGTCGTACATGGCGAGCAGCGAAAACCTGTGCCATAGTCTGCGAGGAAGCCAAGATGCAAACAAGGTCGTTCACGGCCATCGTTCAACGCGAAGACGACGGCTGGGTCTCGCTCTGCCCAGAACTCGACGTCGCCAGCCAAGGCGACACGGCGGAGGAAGCGGAGGCGAACCTGCGCGAGGCGGTTGAACTGTTTCTGGACTCGGCGGCGGCGGAAGAGATAAAGCGGCGGTTGTTTGGCTAGAAAAAGACAGCGCTCGGGCCTTGGGCTAGGGCACGCGGATAGCCAATTGCGAGTCAACGCCAGAATGAGCGCTCAAGTCTTGCCAATGGATACGTTTGCTGCTGGCTACTTCCAAAGCGCCCGATCCAGCATCCGGTAGTTAATCGCCTCGCTGATGTGCTGCGCCTGGATCGTTTCGCTCGCGTCCAAATCCGCGATCGTGCGGGCCACGCGGAGCACCTTGTCGTGGGCGCGCGCGGAGAGGCCGAGTTCGGTGACCGCGGCTTTCAATAGATCCTGGCCCGTCGCGTCGAGCACGCAGTGCGTGCGGTTTTGGCGGTGCGACATGCGGGCGTTTTGGCGCGTCTTGCTGCCTTGGAAGCGCTGTTCCTGCCGTTTGCGGGCCGCGGCGACTTGTTCGCGCATCGCCGCGCTGCTGGTGCCGGGCGTCGTCGAGGAAAGTTCCTTGTACGGGACCGCGGGCACTTCCAGGTGGATATCGATGCGGTCCAGCAGCGGGCCGCTGATTTTGGCCATGTACCGCTCGATCTGCACCGGTGTGCAATGGCATTCGCGCCGCGGGTCGTTGCGATAGCCGCATGGGCAGGGATTAAGCGCCGCGACGAGCATGAACGACGCCGGAAACGTGGTGCTGCTGAGCGCCCGGCTGATCGTCACGGTGCCGTCCTCGAGCGGCTGACGCAGTACTTCCAGCGTGCGGCGATTGAACTCCGGCAACTCGTCGAGAAACAGCACGCCGTTGTGCGAGAGACTGATCTCGCCCGGCGCGGGCACGGAACCGCCGCCGACCAGGCCAGCGTCGCTAATCGTGTGATGCGGACTGCGAAACGGGCGGATCGCCAACAGGGGTTGCCCCGGCGGCAGCAGGCCCATCGCGCTATAGATGCGCGAGGTCTCGATCGATTCCAGCGCGGCGAGGTCAGGCAGAATCGTAGGGATGCGCTTAGCGAGCATCGTCTTGCCGGAGCCCGGCGGGCCGAGCATCAGAATGTTGTGCCCGCCAGCCGCCGCCACGGTGATGGCCCGCTTCGCCATTTCCTGCCCACGCACGTCGGCGAAATCGGCATCGTAGCGGCCAAGTTCCTGAAAAATCTCCGCTAGTCCGGATGGTTCCGGTTCCAACTGAATCGCGCCGGCGAGAAAGGCGACCGCTTCCGAGAGCGAACCGATCGGAATCACGTCGATCCCTTCTACCACCGCGGCCTCGCGCGCGCTGGAGCGCGGGACGATCAGGCCTTTTAATCCTGGCAACTGCTTGGCCGCGATCGCCATCGAGAGCGCCCCTTTGACGGGCCGCGTCGAGCCGTCGAGCGCGAGTTCACCGACTACCGCGTAACGCGAAAATATCTCCGACGAAAACTGGCCGCTGGCGGCCAGGATGCCCAACGTAATCGGCAAATCAAACGAGGCGGCCTGCTTCGGCAACTCGGCCGGGGCGCGAATCTGTCCGTAAAGCACTTGCCTGGAGCGTTCGCCTCGAAACCGCTATCACTGGCGGTATGGTCACTCGAGGTCTCGGCGGGGGGAGATAAGCGTTCGGAACTATGTCGAAAGTAATGGCGTCTATTCCGCAGCGAGACGTTTTCTCCTGCCGTTTTCTTTCCCTTTCCACAACGCGCGTGTAAAATTCAAGTACGGAACACGAGCGGAGAAAAGCCAACAATGGTAAATGAGGCACGCCCGGTCGTCAAGACTCCTTTGGACCGGGCGTGCGGAAAAAAATTCGCAGACTAGCGAACCACCCTCGCGGCAACTACTCTAAAGATTGCCCAGTTTACCAGCCCAAATTTCCATTTCCGGCTGCATAGCTTGAACTGGCGGGCGGCAGTCTCTAGATTGTCGGCGCGAGGACATGTTCAGGAGACGAAGACGACGACACCCGCGACGACCGCATACAACAGCAGTCCCAGCAGGCCAGTCAACAAAACGAGCATGATCGCCGCGACGGTAATGCAGGCGAGCGAGATGCTCACCAACCCCACCATCATGAGATTGTTCGCGGCGTCGACATCACCGGCGACGAAGAGCAGTCGCAGGTACTCCAGCAGCCACACGATCCCTAACACGGAGCCGAGTCCGAGCGAGATTGAGAGTACGAGGGGAGCCATCGGAAAAGACCTTTCTGTTTAGAGACGGGACAGGTCAGCCGGAAACGACGAACTGGGGCACTGGCGTGCAAAACTAGACCCCAGGGAAATTCGATGGCTCCCCACGTGCTCGCCGCGGGGATTGAAAATCCGGACTGCGTGAACCGGCGCGTTGCCCAGGCCGTAGCGGAGATAGACCCGCATACCCCACCGCAGTTGGTGGATGCATGAGCGCCGGGATTGGCCGCAGGATGCATGTGAAGGTCTCCCTCCCAAACTGCAAGCGCGCCGAAGTCGCAGGCCGGAATTGGCCGAACAGACAGGCGGGAGTGCGTTGATCAGCCATTCCAGCGGATCAGCGGCCGAGCGGGACTCGGCTCATGCTGGAACGCCGCGGGGGTGTGGACCCCTTCTCTGACCATACCGATCAACGCACCTACACCCAATTATACCAGGACCGAAGCCTGAGGGGCAACAAGCGGAAGATACTTTTCTGGAATGTCCAGGGGGGGGCGCGGGAAAAAGTGCGTTTTTCTTGCGTAAAGTGCTTAACGACATGTGT
>JALHLM010000553.1 GCA_022844585.1 Pirellulales bacterium
AAGTGTGGTATGAATCCAACTGCTGCTTCCAGGTCCTCCTTTACTCCTCTCCCTACACCACGCGATCGACCGGCACTTCGATAAACAGCAGCCCGTTTTCGATCCGCAACGAATAGTGGGGCAACGACTGATTCGCATCCTTGGGCGGGCCGCCGGTCGGTTTTCCTTGCGGGTCGAATGTTCCGTTATGGCAAGGGCAGAAAAACCGATCGTTCACCGCCTCCCAATGGACCTGGCAACCCAAGTGAGGGCAGGTGCTCGAGAGCGCGATGAAATCGTCGATGGTGCCTTTGTCCCCTTGCCGCGCGATCACTACTTTCGCGCCGCTGGGCGCGAAGTACGTCAGCGCATCGCCGCTCTTCAGGGAGTCGACGGTGGCCACGTACATCCAGCCCATCACGTCGGGTCCGGCCGGATATAAGAAGCGCCCGGCCAGCGCAAAGAACGTGCCGTAGCTCGCGGCCAGTCCGGCCGTCATGGCCACGGAAGAGGTTGTGGCGAGAAAGCTGCGCCGGTCCGGTTCAGAACCGGGCGCATCCTCAGCGAGGTGATTGTGTGCAGCGCTCATCGTCCGCCTTAGAGCAGCTAGTCACATGCCGAGCCATCCTGCTCGACGCATTTCTTCGTTTAGCGCAACGCGGGTGGAAAATCCAGAACAGGATCTACCACACCAGCAGTACGGTTACCGTCATCAACACGACGCCGATCACCACCACGCTCAGCACCACGCCCAGCACCGATTCACTGCAGAAAATATCGTCTTTCCGCATCTTCTGCAGTTGTTGATCCGTGAACGGACTCGGCGAGGAATGCTCTGCGGCGGTCATACAGCGATCTCCAATTTGGGTAACCAGCGGACAATCATGCGTCATTCCCAAGAAAAAATCAACCTGTGCCTGCAAGGCACGCTTGCGCCCGCTACCGCACATCAAGGCACACGGCCCAAGCGTCCGGAACAACCCGAAAAAAGTAGGTCAGGCACCGCCGACGAAGCAATCAAGCCAGCAAGAACTCGAAGCGACCGCCACGTCCCAACCGTTGCAAAAGCCTGTGCCTGACAGCACGACCAACGACGCGGAAAAATGCGCCTCCGCGTCATTTAGCGCTAGCGGCGCGACCGTCGACATCTCAGAAGGAACCACGAAAAGCACGAAAGACACGAATATTTGGCCGGTCAAGAATATCACCGGCATGGCCTGCAATGCGTTCGTGCTTTTCGTGTCTTTCGTGGTTCCATCCGGAATCTCGAAAGAAGCTGCGAAGCGCTATGAGAGGCGGCCCATGCGTGACGCTATTCGCTTGTCCGCGATGGCGTGAGGCGAATCATCAGGTTGGGAAGGCGTCCTTCGATGGCTTTCTCCTCATCCGGCCAGAACTTCCTCCATTCATTGTCAGGCAGGGCATAAAGCACCAGCAAATCCACAGTCTCCTTCGGTCCATATGATGCGACGGGTTTACCTCTCGCCCCGGCGACTTTTTGGATACTTTTCCAGCTAATTGGCTCTGCCGTCCAGGGCACGCGTGCCATTGGCACTTCATACTCGAATGAGAGTTCCTCCCCTTCCCTCTTGGCGGACACGGTCATACGCCAAAGCTCGTTGGGGACGTCGCCGACAAACGTATCGGTCTCAAGGTGAACAATCCACTCACCTGGCCCAAGCAAGGGCTGTTCGGCAGTCGTTGCCGGTACGGTGATTGACAATGGCGCGGCGGACGTATCCCCAGCGAAGTCTTTGAGTTCGGCGCTCAACCGATATGACGACCCAGCAGGAACATACAGCTTCCATACGCCGTAGCGGAAGGTCCACAGTTTTGCTACATGCAACCGTGCAGGATCATCCACGAGCAGTGCGCCGCTGCGGAGACGAAGTAACCACAACGTTTCTTTGGCAGACTCAAGTTCGCGCGACGTATTCCAGTACGATAGGCTCAGCAAGGCAATCGCCGTGACGCTCAACATTACTCGCAATGAAAAGCGAAACATGGCTTGCAATGGCGCAGCTGAGCTGCGTGTCATGGCGTGTTGACCGGTACAAGATGGACCAAGAGCTTGGGTCGTTCAGCATCGAACTGGGTTTTCGGCGTCCCGGGAGGCACACAGCGCATTTCATAGAGTACGACCTCGTCGGATGGATCGACTTCTAGCATTCCATGCTCGGCGGCCACTTGCACTTTCCGATCCCAGTTACTCTCGGCCCAAGAAACTGGATTTTGTCCTTCTCGACCACACGCCACACGAACGCGACCGTAATGGTCATCCGAGATCAACGTCAATCCCCAGGTCCATGACTTCGCATTACTACCTTCGACAAAAACCGGTCGCCCACAGAATCGAATCGTATACAGACCAGAATCGATGTAATCAGTCGGCGCCGACTGAGCGTCGATTGTGCGGCTGTTCGGTATGCCATGACCAATTTGAAGGTCGTTAAGATCGGTCAGTAGTTTGTACTTCCCACCGGGAGGCACATACAACCTCCATTCATATTCATCATCCACGTGCGTTGGTCGCGCGAAGACGTGGACCTTGGTGGGATCATCCACAACGATCTCGCCCAGCTGGATGCGCACGAGCGTGAGATCGCTGCGCACTTTGCTTAGCTCGCGAGACGCACGCAAATGCAAGACGCTGAGCGCAACGAGTACTATTGCCACAACGATTGATCGCCGCGAAAAGCGGAATCGGCCTTTACTTGCCTCCTCCATCCTCCCCTCCGCGTCTCAGCGCCTCCGCGGTTCAAACCGAAAAGAACCTACGCCTCTTCCACGTGCTCCGGTTCCTCCGCCGTTTCGGCAGTTCCTTCGCGGCTGGCGCGGCCTTCCTGGCTGCGGCGGAGGTACAGCTTGATCGGCACTTCGCCAAATGGGAGATGTTCGCGGAAGACGCCCAGCAGGAAGCGCTGGTAGGTGTGATCCAGCGACTTGGGGTCGTTGGCGAAGAGGACGATCGTCGGCGGTTGCGTGCCGACTTGGGTGGCGTAGTAGATCTTCGGGCGGCGGTTTTGAAACAACGGCGGCGGCGTGTGCTGGAGCGCGGCGCGGACCAGCTTGTTCAGATCGGCCGTCGAGACGCGTTGCAACGATTGTTTGTGCAGCATCTGCGCGTGATTCAAGAGCGCCTTGACGTTTTTGCCGGTCTCGCCGGTGACGAAGGCGATCGGCACGTGCCACATCGTGCGGAAGGTGTCGCGCAGATACGTGACCCACTTCTCGGTCGGCATCGTGTTGTGCAGCAGATCCCACTTATTGACGACGAACACGCACGGCTTGTATTGCTGCGAGATGTAATCGCAGAGTTGCTTGTCCACCATGCTGATCTTCTGCGAGGCGTCGAAGAACAGCAGCGTGATGTCCGCGCGGCGGATGCTCCGCTGGGCGCGGTGGAAGCTGTAGAAATCGAGATCGGTGGTGATCGCCTTGTTGCGGCGTAAGCCCGGCGTGTCGATGGCGATAAAGTTTTTGCCGTCGAGTTCGAAGCGGACGTCGATGCTGTCGCGCGTCGTGCCGGGCACTTCGCTGGCGATCACCCGTTCCGCCTGGGCGAGCGTGTTGACGAACGTGCTCTTGCCCGTATTGCGACGACCGACGATGGCCACTTTCATGGTCGCTTCCGGCGGCGGTCCGTCACTCTCGAACACGCGCGGCGGCAGGTGATCGACGATTTCGTCCAGCAGCAACATCCGGCTGCGGTTTTCCTGCACGCTGACGCGAATCACCTTGCCCCGGCCGAGCTTGTAAAACTCGTCGGTCAGGTTGTCCATGCTCGGGGCGTCGGTCTTGTTGGCCACGCAGAGGATCGGCACGTCGACGTACCGCAGCCGGCGCGAGACTTCCTGGTCGAGCGGCGTCAGTCCGTCCCGGGTATCGACGACGAACAGAATCAAATCGGCCGAGTCGATGGCCAGTTCGATCTGTTGTTCGATG
>JALHLM010000554.1 GCA_022844585.1 Pirellulales bacterium
CGTCGAGATGTTTGACGATGCCCGTCGCGGGATCTTTCTCGTACGCATTCACCGGGCAGGCGGTCAGGCAGGCCGGTTCCAGGCAATGGTGGCAGGCCGCGGTGACATGCTGCATCACGGGCAACGACTTCGACCCACCGACCAGCAGCCCCACGTCGCGCCAGGTTTCCTGCTCATCCAATCCATTCAGCGTGTGACAAGCGGTGACGCAAGCCTTGCAGCCGGAACAGCGGTCCAGGTCCACTTCAAAAGCATACTGCTGTCCAGGCCCCGGCGGCGTGGCCGGCAACAACGCTCGATAACTGGAAACACGCGCCGCGCCAGCGTGATCGTCATGATACCGCGCGAAGGTTTCAACAGCCGTCGGCGCCTGCTGTTCTTCCAGCAACCGGCCGAGAAACGACGCCGCATCAAGAAACTGCGCGGAATCCGCCACCGCCGGCGATGCGCCTAGTTCCTCGACGGATTCGGTCAACAGCGTCATTCGCGAGGACTCGCCAGGATCACGAACTCGCTCCGGCCAACACCGCCGTAGCGTGGCCGTTCGCCTCGCAGAGCGTCGCCAGCTTGCACCCGACATGCGTCGCCAGCGTCACGTCCAGCAACTCCGGCGGCGGCAATTGGAGATACACCGCGTCATCGTCCACCTTCACTGGGAACGTGCTGACGCGATATTCCTCGCCTTGCAGCGAGCGCCCGTCTTGCAGCGAATAGGTCTTCTTGTGCAGTGGACAAGCCACCTTCGGTTCACCGGCCGCGTCGCCGAGGATGCCGCGCGAGAGCACAAACGCCTTTTTGTGCGGGCACATGTTCTGACAGGCGTACCATTCGCCGCGACTTGCAAAACGGAAGACCGCGATCTGCGTCTGTCCGTACTTGATCGTGCTGCCGCCGTCGAGCGGAAAATCATCCACGCTGCCAACGCGGACCCACCGCGGCTCATCGGCCTGCTCCTCGCGATGCGCCGCGAGCGTACGCCCGTCCAGCATCCGGAATTGCTCCAAGGCGATTGTCTCGCTGGGCCAATCAGCCGGCCGCGACTGACCTCGCTCCGAGACAAACTCGATGCAGGACTCTTCCTCTTCCGTGTTCACGAACTGCCGGAACCAGCGTCGCTTTTCGGGATTGCGGACCACGGCGGCCCATTCGCATTGATAGCTATCGACGAGCCGCTGCATCATCGCTTCGAGCTCGCCACAGATATTCAACTTGTCATGCACAACGACGTCGCGGATATGGTCGAGGCCTCCTTCCAGCTTCTCGCACCAGACGGATGTGCGAGTCAACCGATCGGCCGTCATGATGTAGTACATCAAAAAGCGATCGATGTACCGCAGGGCCGTCGCCTCGTCGATATCGGCGGCCAACAACTCCGCATGTCGCGGTTTGGAACCACCATTGCCGCAGACGTACAGGTTGTAACCTTGCTCCGTGGCGATGAGCCCGACGTCCTTGCTTTGCGCCTCGGCGCATTCGCGAATGCAGCCGGAGACCGCCATCTTGATCTTGTGCGGCGCGCGGATCCCCTTGTAACGATTCTCGACATGAATCGCGAAGGCGACCGAATCCTGCACACCGTAGCGGCACCACGTCGTGCCGACGCAACTCTTCACGGTGCGCAGCGCCTTGCCATACGCGTGGCCGCTTTCGAAACCAGCGTCGACGAGCTTCTCCCAAATCTCCGGCAAGTCCTGCACCCGCGCGCCGAAGAGATCAATCCGCTGGCCGCCGGTGATTTTGGTGTAGAGGTTGTATTCCTTCCCAATGTCGGCCAACACGCCCAGTTTTTCTGGCGTGATTTCACCCCCCGGCACGCGCGGGACGATCGAGTACAGCCCGCCGCGTTGCATGTTGGCGAGAAAACGATCGTTCGTGTCCTGCAGCGTTTGGTGCGCCGGCTCGAGGACATCCTCGTTCCAAAGGCTGGCCAGAATCGAAGCCACGGCCGGCTTACAGATCTCGCAACCGGCGCCGCGCCCGCAATGTTCGATCGTATCGGTGAAGGTGCGCAGTTCCTTGGCTTTGATGATGGCGAACAGTTCCGTCCGCGAGTAGGAAAAATGTTCGCAGAGATGCTGCACCACTGCTTTGCCAGCGCGCTTCATCTCGGCCTGGAACAAATCGGTCACCAGCCCCAGGCAGCCGCCGCAACCGGTGCCGGCCTTGGTGCAGGATTTCACCGCCGTGACGGAATCGAGACCCTGCTCGCGAATCGCCTGGCAGATCGCCCCCTTCGACACATTGTTGCAGGAACAAATCTGCGCCGAGTCCGGCAACACATCGCCGCCAGCCGCCGCGCCGCCACCAGACGAGCCGACGAGCAAATCCAGCGGCGGGCAAGGCAATGCGTCGGTCGATTTGAAGTGCGCCACCAGCCGGCCATAGTCACTGGCGTCGCCGACCAGGATTCCGCCCAACAGCCGCGTGCCGTCGTGCGAAAACAGCAGCTTCTTGTAGACGCCCGCAAAAGGATCCTCGAACACCGCCGGCGTGGCCTTCTCCGCCGGCGCGTTGTTCGCGCCGAAGCTCGCCACATCGACGCCCAGCAACTTCAACTTGGCCGAGAGGTCCGCGCCCTGGAATTTGCGCTCCGCGCCGGTCAAGTTCGCGGCGACAATCTCCGCCATCTCGTAGCCCGGCGCGACGAGCCCATACACCATGCCGGCGTGCAAGGCGCATTCGCCAATCGCAAAGATACGCGGATCGGACGTGGCCAATTGATCGTCGACCATGATCCCGCCGCGCTCGCCGACGTCGATGCCGGTTTCGCGCGCCAAATCGTCGCGCGGACGAATCCCCGCGGAGACGATGATCATATCCACGTCGAGCATCGCGCCGTCGCCGAACTCGATCCGTTCCACGCGCCCTTCGCCCTGGATCGACTTGGTCGCTTTGCCCAGATGCACCTGCACGCCGAGTTCTTCGATCTTCCGCACCAGAATGCGCGAGCCGGTGTCATCGACCTGCCGCGGCATGAGCCGCGGCGCGAATTCGACAATGTGCGTTTCCAATCCGAGATCATAAGCGGCCTTCGCCGCTTCCAGCCCAAGCAAGCCGCCGCCGAGCACCGCGCAGCGCTTCGATTGACCAGCGTACTCGATAATGTGTTCGAGGTCTTCGATCGTGCGATAAACGAACACGCCGCGCTGCTTGATCCCCGGGACCGGCGGTACGAACGGGTAAGAACCCGTGGCCAAAATAATGCGATCGTAGCGAATCTTCGCGCCGCGCTCCGAACGCACGATCCGATTTTTGCGATCGATCGCGCAAGCGCGATCCCCGAGATGGATTTCAACGCCCTGCTCGGCGTACCAGTCTTGCCGCGCGAGCATCAACTTTTCCGCGTCGCGATGCGCGAAGAAAGACGTCAACCCGACGCGATCGTACGCGGCGCGCGGCTCCTCGCAAAACGTCACGAGCCGGTAGCGCCGTTCAGCATCGAACTCGATCAGCCGTTCGCAGAACCGCTGCCCAACCATGCCGTTGCCGATGACAACGATCTGCTCGGTCGAGGTCGGTTCGCTATTCAGGGCAATCATGCGGCCTGTTCCAGGGAGTCGCTCGCCACCCATGCTCGACGAACGCACCTCGCTGGCTGGCGACGAAATTCGTGCCTGCGAAGTGCGCCGCCAAACACACGTTTCCGCTCCTTAGGCAACGCATGTGCCATGTCCAGAAAGTCGGTTGCTTTTTCGGCAAGACGAAGCAAAACCACGGGTTTCAAGCGAAGTGCCGCCGCGACGCTGCATGGCCATCGCGCAGAATTTGCACAGGCGTTAAGCAAGCGAAGTGCGACGGATGACGATCAGGATAGATGCGATATGGAAAACCACCCGAAATCGGGGCAAACCACCCAGATCGGTGTGCTTTGGAACGTAATTTTCTTCTACACTAGCGCACGCAGTATCGTGTTGCGCG
>JALHLM010000555.1 GCA_022844585.1 Pirellulales bacterium
CTCTTCCGATCTACGGGTTCGACGCTGAGCACTTCGATGTAGCCAGCGCCTGGGATGTAACTGCGCTGTCCGGCGCGCATGCGGCGATACGGCCAGAAGCGTATCGTCTGCGTCTTACTGCCGGCGCGGATCGCGTCGAGAAATCGCTTTTTGAATAGCAGCACAGTGCGCGCCTTGTCGCCGCGGGCGAACGGCGGCGTGCTAACTCAACGATGGATGCAGCGCTACGTGCTGCATGGGCAAGGCCGTCATCGCCCGGAGACCCCGGGACGTCGAACTAGTTCACGTCCCGAGGGGAATCAACGGCGGTGCGTATCGAGCGGCGTAATCCCGAGCCGCGGCGGGCCGCCCGAAATGATAGCCTTGCCCCAGCTGGAAGCCAAGCTGTCGGCAGGTGACCGCTTCCCCTTCGGTCTCGACGCCCTCGGCCAACGGGATCGAATTCAAATCCGTGGCCGCGCGCACCAACGTCGCCAAGAGCTTTTGGCGTTCGGCGGGAGCGAGGTTAATGCCACGGATGAATTTCATGTCGAACTTGAGATAGTCCGGCGCCGCTTCGGCCAGCTCCAACAACCGCGATTGCCCGGCGCCGAAGTCGTCGTAGGCCAGGCCGATATCCAGATCGCGCAGCGTGTTGCGGAGCGCGCGAATGACGCCGATCTCCGTTACCGCGGCTTCGTGGATTTCCAACGTCATCCGCAACTCGGGCAGCTCCTCGCGCAACTCGCGGAGCGCATCGACCAAGCCCGGCGATTGCAGTTCGCTGGGATGCGTGTTCAAGAACAAATTGGGAGCGCCGGGAAGCGCCGCGCCGGATTGCGCTCCGACCACGCGCAACAGTCGGCTGAGCTGCGCCTCTTGATGCAAGCGCGCCGCGGCCTGGAACATGGCGTTGGGCGTTTTGACGCCGAACAACCGGCTGCGTCCCAGCACTTCGCAGGCCATCGGCTCCATCGTGTCGAAGGCGATGATCGGCTGGAAGAACGGCACCACGGCCCGAGAGCTCATCAGCTTGTCGAACTGCACCATCGCCAACGCGGATTCGGACGAATCGGTCTGGATCGTGTGCGTGTCCGGCGCGATGTTGCTCTCGGCGCCAATGACCTGAAAGATCACGTTGCCGAATTGCAGCAAGTCGCCGGCCTGGACGTTCGAGTCGTCGGTGATGCGGATCCCGTTGACGAACGTGCCGTTGGTGCTGGCGAGGTCGCGCACGCGCAGTCCGTCGCCAATCAAGCGCAAATCGGCGTGAACTTTCGACACGCTTTGGCACGGCAACGAGAGCGCCAGGCCGGTGCGACGTCCCACCAGGAACGGCGAACAGGAGATCGGGATCTGGCGCACGGTCCCGGACTCTTCGATCTGTCCGGAGAGATACCAGCACACGGCGTTGGGATTTGCCCCAAGGTCACTCATGGTTAATCGGGCTGATGCGAGTGGCAGGCACGTTACGGAACGACTCACCTCGCACACAGCGCACACCGCGAGCCGTCCGCGGCAGATCCTGGGCGAAGGCGGCCAGGACCATTGCCGTCTGACCAGGCCGAATCATGAGCCGGTCAAGTGCAAACCAACGGCGGATGTGTCACCAAAGAAAGCCTAGTTCGCGTTACCGCCAGAGGTGGGGCCGTGCTTGCGCGGCAACGAATTTTTGTTGTAACTGCATTCCCAGCTTCGCGCGAACATCGCGTCATGACGATTGAAGCGATTGCGTGGACTGGTCAAACGCGACTGCTGACGCAAAGTCTGATGGCCGAAAAAACGGATAGAGGGGCCGCAGCGCGCCTCAACAATCGATCGAACACTCCGCCACCCGCCGACCTCAGGTGAATTCGATGCACCACTTCGGAATGAGCAACGCCAGCATCCTGCTGATCGACGATGAAGCAGAGACCTTGACCGATCTGGCTGAGATCCTGAGCCGGAATGGATTCGCCTGCCGCTGCGCAAAGGACGCCGGCACGGCCCGCGAGTTGGCGCTGCAATCCGCGCCGGATTTGATCATCTCGGACATCAACCTTGGCGGCCAAAACGGACTGGAGCTCTGCGCGAGCCTCAAGGACGCGCACATGTCGTTGATCGACGTGCCGGTGATCTTCCTCTCCGCGGCGCAGATTCCGCACATCATTCGCCGCGCCCGCGAAGCCGGCGGCACGTTCTACCTCCGCAAGCCGGTCGATCCGGACGTCCTCGTCGAACTCGTCGACAAAGCCCTCTGGATGCCCCACCTCCTCGGCCACCAGGTGGCGCGCCCGCGGGCCTTGGGGGCGTTGAACGACTAAGCGTTCGTACTGCGGCGGCCCACCGCCGCTACTTGCGAACGGCGGATCGATCTGAAACACTGCCGGCCGGTATCCTTGCTTCGATTTCCCGGCGTCAGGTTTTCCAGATTATGCGCAGTAATCCGGTCAAGCGCATCTTGCGCGACGGCAAGCCCTCGTTCGGCACTTGGCTTTCCCTGGGCGATCTCTACGCCACGCGCGTGCTCGCGCGGCAAGGCTGGGATTGGCTCACGCTGGACATTGAACATTCGGCCATCGATTGGTCGCAAGCGGCCATGATCTTCGCCGCCGTGGCCGACGCCGGTTGCGTGCCGCTGGCCCGGGTGCCGCGCGGGACGCACGATTACATCAAGCGCGTGCTCGACGCCGGCGCCTGGGGCATTGTCGTGCCGATGGTCAACACCGTCGAGGAAGCGCAAGTCGCCATCGCGGCGGCGAAATATCCGCCCACCGGCAACCGCAGCCTGGGGGGCGGCATGCACGCCATGAACTTCGGCACGAACTCCGCCGAATACTTTCGTAAGGCCAATGACGAAATCCTAGTCGTGCTCCAGACGGAAAGCCCGACCGGCGTGTGCAACGCCGAGGCCATTTACTCCTTGCCAGGCGTCGACGCAATCTTCGTCGGCCCGGTCGACCTCCGCGCCAACATGCGCGCCGCCGACGGAACGGAAGCCAGCGACGCGGAGTTCGAAGCCTTGCTGCAACAGATCGTCGATATTGGCCGCAAAACCGGCACGCCGACCGGCATGCACACGATGGAAGCCGACGTCGCGCTACGCCGCGCGCAACAAGGCATGCAATTCATCGCCATCGGCAGCGACCTGCGTTTGATGACGCAGAAGTCGCTGGAAACGCTGCGCGCGGTGCGACCGGAAAGCACGGCCAGCGGCGCGGCGGCGTATTAGGCGCCGGCCGCTTGCTTCCGATAGCGCCTCAGAAACACGCCGAAGAACGCAAAACCAATCGTCAACAGGCCAAGGCTGTCAGGCTCGGGAACGGGCGTGACGTCCGCGAAGGTTTGGCCGATGCGCAATTCGTCGAATTGCATTGCGCCGGACGAATACAACGTCATGCCTTGTACCACGCCAAAGATGGCGTCTTGCTTGACAATGCCGGTCGCTGGCTCGGGTGCTCCGGGCGTGGGATTCACGTACAGCGTGAACTTGTCATTGACGTTGGGACTGGCGGAAAACTCCGCTTTCACGACCAAGAGTGCCGTGGACCCCGCTTGGGTCAAAACGCTGGATGCATGCTGACGCGAGCCACCGCGATCTTCCAGCACCCAGCGATCGATCGCGCCGCCGCCGGGCTTGCCGACGTACAATTCCGGCTCGCCGGCGCTTTCCAAGGTCAGACCCAGGAAGCCGTTGAACGCGCCGCCATGCAACGCGCCTTGCGGTTGAATCAAAAAGCTGAAATAGACCGTGGAGTCCGCTTGCCCGAGCGGGCTCGCCAGGTTGCGCGTGATGCCGGCGATCGCGCCGACAGCGGGCGTACGCACGGATTGACGGCTGCGCAAGAGCGCGCCGAAGGCCAGGGGATCGTCTTCGATGTCGTAGTTGTTTTGAATCGAAGCGTTGAATCCTCCGACTTGCCAGGCCCCCGAGAAACCATCGCCGCCGGCCTTGCCG
>JALHLM010000556.1 GCA_022844585.1 Pirellulales bacterium
TTTCTCGGCGGCGCGCTCCAGGCGCTCACGCTTCTGGCTCCAGTGCTCAGCCGAGCCACCGCCGATTCTCGCCGCCAATCCGTCGTTGACGATTCGCACTCCGCCGGGCTAGACTAGAGGGTTAATGAAACGATTTGGGAAATTCCGTCCCAAGGCTAGTCGCGGGGTGATTGGCCGAGCTCGGCGGACCGATGCTCTTGTGCCCCTCGCGGCGTGATTTTGATAGGTAGGAGCGAATTTGACGGAGACTATGACACCGCCCGCGACCGGCTTCGCGGAACTCGGCCTGTCCGAAACCATGCTCGCCTCGCTCGACGCGGCGGGCTACCTCGAGCCGACCCCCATTCAAGCTGGCCTGATTCCCCGCGCCCTGGCCGGGATCGACGTCCTGGGACAAGCCCGGACCGGCACCGGCAAAACCGCCGCGTTCGCCATTCCGATTCTGGAACGGCTGCGGCCGCACAGCGAAGTCCATGGCACCCAGGCCCTGGTGCTCGTGCCGACGCGCGAGTTGGCCGTGCAGGTGCGTGAGGAAATCGCCAAGCTCGCCCACGGCCGCAAGACGCACATCGTCGCCCTGTACGGCGGCAAGCCGATCCGCGGTCAGATCGAAAAGCTCAAGCGAATCACCGAGATCGTGGTCGGCACGCCAGGGCGCGTGATGGATCACATGGCCCGCGGCACGCTGGTGCTCAGCAACCTGCAATGCGTGGTGCTGGACGAAGCGGATCGCATGCTCGATATCGGTTTCCGCCCGGACATCGAGAAGATTCTGCGGCGCTGCCCGGACTCGCGTCAGACATTGCTGTTGAGCGCCACGGTGCCGCCGCCGGTGGAGAAGTTGGCGCAGCGCTACATGCGCGATCCGGAGACGATGAACTTCTCGCCGAAGGACGTCTCCGTCGATACGATCACGCAGTACTATTTCACCGTCGATCGCGATCGCAAGTTCGACCTGCTCGTGAAACTGCTGAAGCGTGAGCAACCGACGCAGGCAATCGTGTTCTGCCGGACCAAGCAACGGACCGACAAGCTGCACGAACATCTGCGCCGCAAATGGCCGGGTGTCGATTGCATTCACGGCGACTTGCAGCAGAGCGCCCGCGACCGGGTAATGAAGGCCTTCCGCGAAGGCAAGATTGCCTGCATGGTGGCGACCGACGTCGTGGGGCGCGGCATCGACGTCAGCAACATCTCGCACATCATCAACTACGACATCCCGCAGTTCTGCGACGACTACGTCCATCGTGTCGGCCGCACGGGGCGCATGGGACGCGAAGGCGTGGCCTACACCTTCGTCTCGCCGGAAGAGGGCGGAGAGCTGACGCGCATCGAGATGCGCATCAACTCGTTGCTGCAGCGCGCGGAACTGGAAGGCTTCGAACAGTCTGATAAACCGCAAGGGACGCCGGAAGAAATCGCCGCCGCGGAAGCGGAACAAAACGGCGAACAACCGCCGGCCACGCCGAAGATGGGCCGAGGGGGCCGAGCGCCTCGCCGAATTCGCAAGGCGCTGTAGGAAAAGGGAGTTTAACCGCGAAACACGCGAAATGACGCGAAAAAGGAATGTCGAAAAGCGTTGGAACGAGAACTCTCGATTCGAACTCGGCCAGCCCTTGCCATTGCCGGATTCATGCGTTACGACTGACGAATCTGAATAGCGAATCTCTGTTTTCGCGCCATTTGGCGTGTTTCGCGGTTCCTCTCCTCGGCGGCTGCGATTGGTGCATCCCACCATGGCGCGATTGAATCAACTTGGGCAGCCGATTGGCGAGGACTTGCCTGAGTGGTCGCCGCCGCCTTGGCCGCCGCGCGATGTGATCTCTGGCAATTATTGCCGGCTGGAACCGCTCGACGTCGAACGCCACGCCGAGGCGTTGTTCGCCGCTTACGCTGAAGACGTGGAAGGGCGCGGCTGGACGTATTTGCCGTACGGGCCGTTTGCAACGCTCGCTGCGTTTCGCGATTGGATGTGTCAATCGTGTCTTGGCGATGACCCTCTGTTCTTCGCCGTGATCGACCAGGCCAGCGATCAGCCGGCTGGCGTCGCGAGCTTGATGCGAATCACGCCGGCGAGCGGCTCGATCGAAGTCGGGCATATTCATTTCGCTCCCAAATTCCAACGCTGCCCGGCGGCGACCGAGGCGATGTTCCTCCTGATGCGCCGCGCCTTCGAGCTGGGCTATCGCCGCTACGAATGGAAATGCGACTCGCTCAATCTCCCGTCGCGCGCGGCCGCGCGACGCTTGGGCTTTTCTTTCGAAGGCATCTTCCGCCAGGCGACCATCTACAAAGGCCGCAACCGCGACACCGCCTGGTACGCGGTAATCGACGCCGACTGGCCCAAGCTGCGCGACGCATTTCAAGCATGGCTCGCGCCAGAGAACTTCGACGGCGATGGGCGACAGCGCGTGCGGCTCTCCGAACTCATGGCACCGCTTCGACGACTTGCGGAAAAAGATTGCCCGGATTGAAACGACGCGTTAGAATGCCCAGCGCAGGGGCTCTGCACTTCTAACCCTTTCTGGGCTGAGCCTATGTTGCGCTGCTTTGCGTCGTGTCTCGTGGTCTGTCTGTTCGTTGCACCGGCGTTGGCGGATCAGCCGAAGTTTCGGCTGTTGTTTGATCCTAACGATCCCGCCAAGTCGAACCGTCCCTTCGCGGTTTCCGGCGACGGTAAGGTCGTCGTAGGCAGGTCGTTTCGAAGCCCGAACGGCTTTGACGGAGCGTTTCGCTGGACCCTTGATACTGGAACTGTGCGACTTCCGGACCCGGCGACCGGCGAAGTGTTGTTGGAAGCGCTCGATGTGTCGTTCGACGGTTCGGTGATCGTCGGCGGTACGGACACCGAGTTCTTTTCCCAGCAGCAGCCGTTTCGCTGGACGGCCGACGGCGGGTCGGAGATTCTCCCATTGCTCCAGGGCAACTATGCAATCGCCGTGTCGGCGGACGGCGCCACCGTCGTAGACGGCGGCCACCTTACTACGGGCAATGCGTTTCGCTGGACGGAATCGGGCGGAACGGATCTGCTCGGCAACCTTTGCGCGGGTTATGACTCGCAATGGGCCTTTGACGTGTCCGCCGATGGCACGTTGATTCTTGGCGGCGATAGGTACCTCGGCGTACCGACCAACTGCGATCCATTCGATCCCTTGGATCTCCTCGGCGTCGGTCGTCTGTTGTCGGACGACGGTCAAGTCATCGCCGGCACGGTGCAGATCAGCCGAGCTGGCGCGCCCTTTCGCTGGAGCGAGGCGGACGGCTATCAACGGCTATTCGCCGATCCGCTGCAAACCGGCAGCGTCGAAGGCATCACTGCCGACGGTTCAATGATTGTGGGGCAAGAAGGCCCGACCGGCTCTATCTTCTCGCGCGCGTACTACTGGGACGTCGAACACGGTAAGCGCTCGTTGGCGGACGTGTTGTCGGACGACTTCGGCTTTGGCGACAAGCTCGCCGAATGGACGTTTGAAGAAGCAACAGGGATCTCGGCGGACGGCCGAACCATCATCGGCACGGCGTTTGCGCCAAATCGTGGAAGATTCGGATTTGTAGTTACCGTGCCGGAACCGAGCGGCGTGGTGCTCATGTTGATTGGCAATGCGATTGCCGCCGTTACTATGCGGCGAAAGCGTCACCACCAAGTCCGACTCGGCTCCCAAGGCCAGTAGCTTTTCCTCCGGCCGCCGAAGCGGAGCTCCAGGCCGGCGGTGATGGCGATGTTGTTCGTTGATTCCACGTCGTGACCGCCGGCGAAAGCGAAGTGGTCGGTGAGATCGAAGCGGAGGGCCAGACGCTGGTCGATGCGATACTTTGCGCCGATGCCGAACGGGATGGCGAATAGCGTGTCTTTGGCGCGGTAGCCGGTGTCGTCGGTGAAGTCGTGTTGCAGCAGCCCGAGGCC
>JALHLM010000557.1 GCA_022844585.1 Pirellulales bacterium
GCTCTTCCGATCTGATTTCGACCGGTCCAGGAGACGGTCATCGGTTCACCCGGCGTGATCGTCGCCGGCGCCACCAGTGAATCAAGGGCCAATCGACATCCACCAGGTGGATCGCCAACGACTGCGACTGGGCCATCGCATGGCCGACAACGAGCCAGGGGCGATGACGACGGCCGAAATCTATGATTGGGCCATCGCCTGGGCCAAGCGTGAGGCGCTGCGGCTCAAGATCGCGCGGGCGAAACGCCGATCCAGAGCGGCAGCCAGTCGCCCGCGCGACGCGTCACCCGCATGGCGGAAGACGCCAGCATTCGCCGGTATGAGCACGACTTGCGCATCGCCTGGTGCGGTGCGTGGGGAAGCGGATTTACCTGGGTCACGACACGCAAGTGAGCCGGCTGTTCTGGCTGATAGCATTGCGGTCGGCCGCGCCCGCACGCTGGCGGAAGTGCAGCGCGCAATCGACGGAATCGAAACGGCCCGCGATATGGACGCAACGGGCGAAGAGTATCAAAAGGCAAGTCAACACGTTCGCAAGGCGATTTCCAAACTACGCGCAGCCATCGAAGAAGGCGGCGCCGCAGACCACGTGCTGATCGTCCGTGGCGGCAGCCAGAGCGATCCGGAGTACACGCTGGTCCTCCGGTTCGGTGCACTGGAATAATCAACTTTCGATGGTGTTTAGAGCACGCTTACTTACAGCCAGGCTCAGAATACGATGCGAATGCGTTGTTAGTCGCGCAGGCCCTTGCCACTGGGGCAGCTCGGTGGGGGGCGTGACCAATGCGCGCTCCATGCGAATTGCGTCAAGTCGCGTGACGAACTGCAAATCGTCAAACGCCTTAGAAAGGCGCCCGTGGAGTCGCGGCTGCGCAGACAATGGTCGGTCACCGACAGCAGGCAGTTTCCGTCCGGCGGCAGATAAACGCGGATGCCGGTGTCAAACGCCAGCCGCCACTGGCCAGGCAGACCTACTTGAATCTCAAAGGATCGATCGCTGTCCGAGGCCTGGGCCTGGAGTTGGACGGCGACGCCAATGCTTCGTGCTCGCCGGACGCCGACGTAACGCGCAGTGGGTCACGCGGCCGGATTCTCGTCATTGCGACCAGAGAAGATGCGATGATGGTGGCAGAAATGCTGAAGGTGCTCGATGTCTGAATCCTACTTCGGGCGAAGCGATGAAAAGTCTCCACAGCGGACCTTTCGCCAACCAACCCGGACTGTCCCGCACATCACGTGCGCGATCACGCACACATCGGTCCACTCGAGTTTGCTGCAAGAGACGGCGCAGAGCAAGCCGGAAGTCGCTCCAGCGCCGCCTATTGGGCGAGCTACCGCAGTTGCTTTCAACCGGGGCCATGCTGGTCCCACGGGTCAATCAGAATGTGGCATTGCGTTTGCTTTACGGCCGCATTCGTTAAGGTCAATTCGAAACGTATCGTTTTGTCAAGGAGAACGAAAGATGAACGAAACCAGCCAGATCCATCCCTTTGTCGTGTGGTCCAAGAATCGCCTGGATGAAATGGACGCCGCCGTTCTGGAGGCCGAAAAAGATGCCGCCCTGGCCGAACAGCGTCTCAAAACAGAGATCGAGGCGACGCTGGCCAACGCCAAGCAAACGCGTGACCGATTCAAGGCCAAGATGCAAGCGAGCATCAAAGAGCTGGAACACAAAGGGGAAGACGTCATCGAGTCAGCCAAGCAACAGATGGAGCGAGATTGGCAAGACTTTGAAAAAGACCTCGATGCCGCAGTTGCCCAGCTGAACAACGCTCGAAAAGAGTTCGAGGCCCGCGCTGCGGCCCAGTGGAAAAGCTGGCAAGAGACGATCACCAAATGCAACCGCGTCGCCGCTGGAATCGCGGTTGAGCAGAAGGAACTGATCAATGCAGCCGTTAAACGGATGCAGGACAAAGCGCAGCAAGGCAAAGAGCACTTTGCACAGGTTCGCCAGGCGGCTTCGACCTCGTCTGACGCATACCGTCAGGCGTTGACAAAGTCTCGCGACGCGTTCGACGAGGCATATGAGTCAGCCAGGTTGGCATTCGCCCAAGTTTAGGAAGTGAGGGCTGGGGCCCAGCGGTTGCCGTTCGAGTGCCACCGCTGGCGCCGGCAGGAAACGGAGAGGGCGTCGACCCTCGCGCTGCGACTTTTGCTTGATCCGTGGCATCGAATCGTCCTTCCTGATTCCTTGAGAATAAGGTTTGGAACAGTCCAGAAAACCCCAAGCACTTCAGAGTCGGCGAGTATATGAAGAAAATGGTCACGCGCTTTCCATACCAAAGGATGATGCCATCAGGTGGAACGCCGCTATGGACGCTTCCCGAGCGCCGACGCCCCGGCGACCGTCCGCGAGCGTCCCCTACGCAACTATCATGAACCTTGCATTTACCCCCCGCAACAAACAGAATGACCTGCTCGTGTCGCACTTCATTCCATCGCATCGCGGGCCTCGCATTGGCTGGCGTCCGCGAAGTCTCGCAGAGGATGTTTCTGATGAGTATCACACGAATCGTTCAAGTTTCCCTCCTGCTGGGCCTGCTCGCAAACTCGGCCACGGCGGCGGGGCCCGTCTATATCGATCCCGAGAAGACCGATGACGATTTCGCCGTGCAGGGCGAGTACGTCGGCAAGCTGCACGACGAGTCCTTTGCCGCGCAGATCGTGGCGCTGGGGCAAGGCAAGTTTCGCTGCGTGGCCTATCGCGGCGGTCTCCCCGGCGATGGCTGGGACGAGCAAGAGACGATTTTCGGAGGAGGCGAACGCAAGGACGGCGTGCCGACGTTCGCCGGCCGTCAAGGGACGGCCAAAATCGTGGACGGCAAAATGACGGTGTACGACCCAACAGGCGTCGAGGCCGGCGTGCTGGAGCGCACCACGCGCAAAAGCCCCACGCTGGGCGCGAAGCCGCCGGAAGGAGCGGTCGTGCTGTTTGACGGCGGCTCGGCCGAGGCCTTTGAGGGGGGCCAGGCCACCGACGACGGCCTGTTGATGAACGGCGCGACAAGCAAGCACAAATTTCAGGACTGCCTGGTGCATGTGGAGTTTCGCACGCCCTATCAGCCGGAGGACCGCGGCCAAGGACGGGGTAATAGCGGTTGCTATCTGCAAGGGCGCTACGAAGTGCAGATTCTCGATTCGTTCGGCCTGGAGGGGCAGGAAAACGAATGCGGCGGCATCTATGGCATCGCAAAACCGAAAATCAACATGTGCTTCCCGCCGCTCACCTGGCAGACGTACGACATCGAGTACACGGCCGCCAAGTTCGCTGCCGATGGCAAGAAAACCGCCGATGCGAAGCTGACCGTAAAACACAACGGCATAACCATCCATCAGGATGTCAGCATTCCCCATGCGACGACCGCCGCCCCGGTCGCCGAAGGGCCGGAACCCGGCCCGCTCTACCTGCAAGATCACGGCAATCCAGTACGATATCGCAACGTCTGGGTGGTGGAACGCTAAGGGCGACGTCGCAAGTGAGATGAAGCGTAAGTGCAACCCCGTCTGCTGAACTCCAGAATATTCGGTTGCCATGAGACAACTTTTCCTCGCAGCGATTATGCTGTATCCGCTGGTCTCGCTTCAGGCGGCTGAGAGCGATCTCGCCGTCAAAGTGTTTGTCCTTGCGGGCCAGTCGAACATGGAGGGACAGGCGGCCGTGGACCTGACGGGACGCGACTATAACGATGGCAATGGGACGCTCCTGGCGCTGCTGAACGACCCCACGAAGAGCGACGCGCTCCAGCACTTGCGAGACGTGAATGGCCAATGGACAGTGCGAAACGACGTCTGGGTGCGCTATCAACGTGACGACGCGCCACTGCTCGCGGGTCCACTCGGAATCGGCTACACCGTGTACGGAGACCGACATCACTTTGGGCCGGAACTGCAGT
>JALHLM010000558.1 GCA_022844585.1 Pirellulales bacterium
GCATCTTCAATTCGCCGTCCTGCAGTTCGCGTTTGTCCATTTCCTCGGCGCGCGTCGCCAGAATCCATTGGCGATGATCCTCACGCAGCAACTCGGCGGCGGCTTCCGCTCCGCCCTTCGTCAGCGGGGCTTTGGCAAACGGTTGATCGTCCATCTTGGGGCGCGTGGCGCGATCCTGCTTCAAGTACGCTTCCAGCAATTGCACCGCGCCGTTCGAGGCGGCCTCGCGAAGCTCGTTGGCGGCCGGCGCATTCTCGTCGACCAGCAACGTAACGAGTTGATCGGACTTTTCGGCGGTTACTTCTTCGCTGGCAACCAGGTTCCCGGCAACGGCCGCGACTGTAAGCCGAGTTCCTTGCGCCACCGGCACTGCGATGTGATCGTTGGCGTCGAATCGTTCGTCGTTCGTGCCGCCGACGAACAGCGTTGCGCCGAAGGCGTCGGTAACTTGCAACGTCGTGGCGACGCGGGCTTTCGACGCCTTGCTCACCGCGCGGAACAAAAGCCGTACAGTGCCCTCGGGCAGCGGCGCGCCTTTGTCGGTGTAGCGATCGGTGACGTTGACGGCCGAGACGTAATCGGCGCCACGCGCCCAGATCAGCGGGAACTTCTGATCGGTTTTTCGGTAGCTTACAGCGTAGATCGCATGTAGCGGATCGTCCCGCAAGGCTTGGGATGCGCGATCGATGAACCACGACTTGTTCAGGTCGTCGCCGTTCGCTTCGCAGGCGCCGGTGAAGTGCCAGCCGTTGTCCCAGATCTCGACCCAGGTGTGGTTGCCGCTGTTGTCGGTCCAACGCGGCGTGCCGACGACGCGGGCTGGGATGGCGAGCGCGCGGCAGGCGTCGACCAACAGCACCGACAATCCGGTGCAAGAGGCCTTGCCGGATTCGATTGACTCGTAGGGGCTCTGGTCCGCTTTCCGCCGCGCGGTGCTGTATTGCACTTTGACAAGCGGAAAGACTTGCTGGTTCAGCGTGGCCGCCGCTTTACCGGGCGATTCGATGCCGGCGATCAGTGGTTTGAACCGCTCGTAGAAATCCTTGCGCCAGTCGTCGCGCCGCTCGTTAATGTTCGCGTAGGGCAGAACCTCATTGAAGAACACGTCGTCCGGCAACCGGTCCTTCCAAGGCGCTTCGTCGCGGGCCTTATATGCGTAGCGCACGTTCGAGGTCAAGAATTCCGCCGTGAGGCTCATCAGATCGCGCTCCGGCATGTGGGCGACAAGGAAACGCATGCCCGGTTGCTGGTCCGCCGGAATGTTTTTCAATGCCTGTTCGATCTGCCCGCGATTCTCGCCAGCGCGTTCGAGGGACGCGTCAATCAAGGGTTGCAGTCCGTCGTCGGCGGCGGACGCCTGGACCAGAAAGAGTGCGCAGACCATCCACGCGGCGAGTACACGAAGCGAAACAAGCATGGCGGGACCTCGGGCAGGGAGTGGCGTAGCCGGCTCGCCGCATTGTAACGCGTCACGGACGTGGAGACAGCCGGTCGGAGGGTTTCACCACGGAGTCACGGAGGCACGGAGAGGATAGTGGGATGGGAAGGCTGTGGAGGGAAAGTGGCGGGCCTGTTTGCTCTTGTGCGCTGATGGTGCTGGGAAATGAAACTGCTGCGGCGCAGTCATTAGATAAGATCACGACGGCCCGCCCTACGGAAATACACTAGCCCGACGCGCAAGCGAGGCGGAGTCGACGTGGGGTGAGAGTACCGACCGTACTCGTGGTCGACGACCTCTCCCCTTCGCTTGCGCCTCGGGCTAGTGTCGATGAACCTGCGCGGTAGTTAGCTGGCCGCTTCGGGCGGCGCGATCACGTCGATCACGGGATTCGCCTTGCGCTCCGTGGCCGCGGGGAAGCGGCGCCCGCCGGTGCCGGGGACCAGCATGGGGCTGGGGGAGTTCTGCTCGATGATTTCCTTCAACTCCGTGGCGTCGATGACTTCCTTTTCAATCAGTCGCGCCGCGAGTCCATCCAGTGCCGGGCGACGGACTTCGAGGATGTTGCGGACGCGCTCGATCGCTTCGTCGATGATGCGCTTTACTTCCTCGTCGATTTCGCGGGCGGTCCGTTCGCTGTGGCTGCGTTCGCGCGGGCTGTCGGATCCGCTCAGGAACGCAGAGCGGCCGCTTTCACGGTAGTTCACGCGGCCGAGCCGGCTCATGCCGAAGTCCATGACCATGCTGCGGGCGAGTTCGCTGGCGCGTTCCAGGTCGTTTTGCGCGCCGGTCGAGACGTCACTATAGACGATTTCCTCGGCGATCGTTCCGGCCAGCAGCACTTGGATGCGGCTTTCCAATTCGCCTTGAGTCATCAGGTAGCGATCTCCCTCGGGACGCTGCAGCATGTAGCCGAGCGCCGCCAGGCCGCGTGGAATGATCGAGACTTTGTGTACTGGGTCCGTGTTCGGCAGGCTGTAGGCCACCAGGGCGTGGCCGCTCTCGTGATGGGCGACGCGTTGCTTTTCGTGTTCGTGGATGATGCGTTGTTTCTTTTCCAAGCCGGCGGTGACGCGCTCGACCCCTTCGTTGAACTCGTCCATGCCGACGGCGCTCTTGCTTTTGCGGGCGGCGAGCAGCGCCGCTTCGTTGACGAGGTTCGCCAAGTCGGCGCCGACGAAGCCGGAGGTGATCGCGGCGACTTCGCGCAATTTGACGGAGCCGTCGAGTTTGACGTTCTGCACGTGTACTTCGAGAATTTTTTCGCGCCCGCGGACGTCGGGGCGATCGACCAGGACGTGCCGATCGAAGCGGCCTGGTCGCAATAGCGCCGGGTCGAGCGTTTCGGGACGGTTGGTGGCCGCCATCACGATCACACCGCTGTTCGTATCGAAGCCATCCATTTCGACGAGCAAGGCGTTGAGCGTTTGCTCGCGCTCGTCATGGCCGCCGACGACGCCGGAGCCGCGCGTTTTTCCCAAGGCGTCCAATTCGTCGATGAAGATGATGCAGGGCGACTTGGCTTCCGCTTGCTGGAACATGTCGCGTACGCGGGCGGCGCCCACGCCGACGAACATCTCGACGAAGTCGGAGCCCGACAGGCTGAAGAAGGGGACGCCCGCTTCGCCGGCGATGGCCTTGGCGAGCAACGTCTTGCCGGTGCCTGGAGGGCCGACCAGGAGGATGCCCTTCGGAATGCGGCCGCCCAGCACCTGGTATTTTTCCGGCGTCCGGAGGAATTCGACCACTTCGCGAAGTTCCTCCACGGCCTCGTCGATGCCGGCCACGTCTTCGAACGAGATACCGATATCTTCCTGGGCGTACATCTTGCCGCGGCTGCGTCCGAAGGCCATCGGCGAGCCGGCGCCGCCCAGCTTGCGCATCAGCAGATAGACCATCAGACAGATGATGCCGCACAGTACTAATAGATTGAGCGGTCCGCGCCAGATCGGGGGATCGCCTTCGGCCTGGTATTGGAACTTCTTCGCGTCCAAGAGGGTGATCAACTTGCCGTCATCGTCGGCCAGGCCGCGGCGATTGGTTTTGAAGGAGATGCCGGCGTCGCGTTTGATCGTGCCGTCGGCCTTGGCAGGTTTGAGTTGCTCCCGGTCGATGACGCCGGTGACTTCCCCTTCGCCGATCATCAGTTCGCGCAGATTGCTGTAGCGGTAGGTGTGCTCTCCGGCGGCATCGTTGACCACGATGAAGGGCATATCCGCCGGTAACGGGGTTTCCGGCGTCGCGGGCGCTGGCGGCGTGGCCATCGGCTCGGTCGTTTTATTCACGACCTTTTCCGGCGGGGGTCCTTGTTCGATCAGGCGCCAGAGGTCGCTGTACTGGATTTCCGCGTGCTGGCGGCTGTTCAACAGGGTGACCGCGACGGTCATCGTGATGCCGACGGCCAGCACGTACCAGACCACGTTGCCGTTGACCGAGTTGTTTTTGCGATCGCTGG
>JALHLM010000559.1 GCA_022844585.1 Pirellulales bacterium
CAACTCCCTTTGGCGATTCCATGGCTGTTCGTACACGTTTTGCTCCCAGCCCGACCGGGTATTTGCATATTGGCGGGGTTCGCACCGCGCTGTTTAACTGGCTGTTCGCGCGGAAGCATGGCGGGCAGTTCATTCTGCGGATCGACGACACCGACGCCGGACGGAATGTCGAGAGTGCGCTCGCGCCGATTTTGCATGGCCTGACGTGGCTGGGCATCGACTGGGACGAAGGGCCGGACGCGACGGGGACGCCGAACGGGTATTTCCAGTCGCAGCGGCTGGAGCAGTACCAGAAAGCGGTGCGAAAACTGCTTGCCTCGGGGCATGCCTATCGCGATTACGCCAAGACCGAAGAACTGCAAGCCGAGCGCGAAGCGGCCGAGAAAGCCAAGGAGACGTTCGTCTATAGCCGCACGTGGATGGCGGAAACCGACGCGGATGCCGCGCGCTTCGAGGCCGAAGGGCGCGCAAAAGTGGTGCGATTGAAGATGCCGCGCGAGGGAAAGCTCGTCTTGCAGGATCACATCCGTGGCCAGGTGGAGTTTGAATGGGCCAACGAACAGGACCACGTCATCCAACGTGCTGATGGGACGTGTCTCTATCACCTGGCGAATGTGGTGGACGATTTCGACTTTCAGATTTCGCACGTGATCCGCGCCGAGGAGCATCTCTCGAACACGCCGCGGCAAGTGTTCATCCTCGAGGCGCTCGGTTATCCGCGCCCGGAGTATGCGCATCTGCCATTCGTGGCGGAGCCGGGGAGCAAGAACAAGCTCAGTAAGCGGAAGCTGGACAAATATCTGAAGAACAAGGATTTCGCGCAGGTCAACGAACACGGGCGGAAGATCGCCGAGGCCATGCACCTGGAAGTCGCCGCCGAGACGTTCAACCCGGTGATCGTCGATTTCTACGAGCAAGTCGGCTACCTGCCGGATGCGATCATCAACTACCTTGTGCTGTTAGGCTGGTCGCTCGACGACAAGACAGAGACGTTCACGCGGCAGGAGATGATCGAGCATTTCTCGCTGGAGCGAGTAAACAAAGCGCCGGCGAGTTTTGACCCGAAGAAGTTGATGTCGGTGCAGGATCGTTACATGCAGCAACTGCCGCCGAAGCAAAAAGTAGCGATGGTGTTGCCCTACCTCCAACGTGCGGGATTGGCGACGGACCCGCCGCCGTGCACGATCGGCCCGGTATTAATGCAAATCGTTACGGCGGCCGGCGACCGCATCAAGACGGCGGGGGATATTCTCGACTACGCCGATTTCTTCACGGCCGACGACCAACTGACCTACGACGAAGCGGCGTTCGACAAACGCATTCGCCAAGCTCCGGAGGCGAAAACGTTGCTCTCCGGATTTCGGGATGCATTGAAGAACGTCGAACCCTTCACCGCCGATGTGCTGGAAAAGACGTTGCACGACTTCATCGCGAAGGAAGGCATCGCGGCGAATCAGATTGTCCACGCGCTGCGGATCGCGGTGACTGGGAAAGCGGTGGGGTTCGGGTTGTTTGACATCTTGGCGATTTTGGGACGCGAGCGGGCGCTCGCGCGACTGGAAGGCGCTTTGCTACACTGAGGCTTTGCTCCGGCACGGTTCACGATGGATATTCCGTTATGACGTGGATCAAGACTATTCCCATCGCCGAGGCCGACGCCTCGTTGCTGCAAGCGTTCGAGCTGCAGCGGACGTTGTACCCCCAGGAGTATGCCCAGCCGGTGCATCCGACCGGCGACGGCACGGCGGGGATTATCGCGTCTCACAGCTTGATTCCCGAGGCGCTCCGGCATGCCTTCGCCACGTTTGGGTCGCTGATGTCACCGACGTTGCCGCTGACCCGGGAGCAGCACGAGATGATCGCCACCGTCGTTTCGGTGACCAATCGCTGCCGCTACTGAATCGAATCGCACGCAGAGTTTCTGCGTAGGGTCACGCTGGACGAATCGCTGGTGGCGGCGATTGAGCGGGACTATCGAACGGCGCCGCTCTCCGAGGCGGACCGGACGATGCTCGACTATGTGGCGCAGCTCACGCGCGACGCTACCCAAATCACTCCCGAGTTCCACGCGCGTCTGCGAGATGCGGGTTTCGACGATCAGGCGATTTTGCAAATCACGTTGATCGCCAGTTGGTTCAACTACATCAATCGCGTCGCCGACGCATTGGGCGTTGGACGCGACTAGACGGCGCGCGAGTGGCCGCGGATCGCCGGCTTTTCCCTTGGCATCCGCACCGTCCCCCACTATCCTATGATCCAGCCGCGCCGTTCGGTGCGGGATCCCGGGGGGGACGTTCATGCGTGCGAGGTGGCGGTCGAGGGCGCGGTTCGAGGCGTTGGAAGCGCGCCAATTGCTGGATGCCCGAGTGGTGATCAGCGAGTTCCTGGCGGACAACGAGATCAGTCTCCGGGACGAAACCGGGCATCGCGAGGACTGGATCGAGCTGTTCAACGCCGGCGACGCGACGGCGAATCTGTCCGGCTGGTATCTGACCGACGACGCCGGTGAACTGGACAAGTGGCGGTTGCCGCCGGTGACGATCGAACCCGGCAAGTTCTTCGTCCTGTTTGCGTCGAACAACGACCAGACGACGCCGGGATTGCCGCTGCATACGAACTTCAAGCTCGCGGCGGACGCGGGTTATCTCGCGTTGGTCGAGCCGGATGGCCGCACGGTGGCTTCGGCGTTCGCGCCGGGGTATCCCCCGCAGATCGCGGACTTCTCTTACGGCTGGCCGCAGGAGTTCGAGGCAATCCCGCTCGTGCCGGAACAGGCGGCAGGGATGGCGTTCGTGCCGACTGCCACCAATGGCGGGGCAGAGCTTGGCACGAGTTGGACCGCGGTCGAGTTCGACGATTCCGCCTGGCTCGCAGGCGAGGCGGGCCTGGGATACGAACGCTTCGCGACCTACACGCCGTACATTGGCCTGAACGTCAACGAAGCCATGTATGGGAAAAGCACGAGCGCCTATCTGCGGCTGCCGTTTGAGTTGGACGACGTCAGCGACGTCAGCACGCTGAATTTGCGTCTCAAGTACGACGACGGCTTTGCGGCGTATCTGAATGGCACGCCTGTCGCGGCGCGGAACGTGCCGGCAAGCTTGACGTGGCAATCCGGCGCTTTCGAAGATCGCGCGGATACGCTGGCGCTGGTGTCGGAAGACTTCGATCTTCTACGTTACGCCCATCTGCTGCGCGACGGCGAGAACGTCCTCGCGATCCACGGCTTGAACTTCGGCGCGACGAGCGACGACTTTCTGATCTATCCGGAATTGATTGCCACGCGCGCGGGCGCCATCAACGACGACGCGCCGCATTACTTCACCGCGCCGACGCCGGGGGCGCCGAATGGGCCGGGCGCAACTGACGTAGGACCGATTCTCCTCGATGTCACAAATACGCCGCATGAGCCAACCGTCGACCAGCCGATTACGGTCACCGCGAACGTAATCCCGGGGGCGTTGGGAGTCAGGGAAGTTAACCTGACCGGGCGCACGGGCATGGGCAGGCAATCGAAGACGTTCACGCAACCGATGTTCGACGACGGCGCGCATGGCGATGGAGCGGCTGGCGACGGGGTTTATGGAACGATCATCGCGGCCGGCACGGCGCCGGCCAGCGAGTTGATCCGCTACAACATTTCGGTGGTTAATACCGCCGGGACACCAACGGCCTGGCCGCGCACGGTCGACCCCACCGACCGCGAGCAGAACTACGGACTGTTGATCGCCGACCCCACCGTGACCAGCAACCTGCCGGTGATGTACATTCATGTGCCCAGCCTGGCGGGGGCCGAGACCGACATCGGTACGTACGGCGGCGTGTACTACAACGGGGTTTACTACGACAACGTCCATTTCAACATCCACGGGCAGTCGTCGCGGGGTTTTCC
>JALHLM010000560.1 GCA_022844585.1 Pirellulales bacterium
CCCGCCAGAGTCTCTCCTGACGCCCGCGGGAACAGCCGCGGGGTTAGGCACAGTTTGTTTCGAGTGTCCGAATTTTCCAATGCGGAAACGTCGCTTACCGCCAGGGTTTCTTAGCTTACCAATTGCGACTCGGAGGGGTGCATGGCTTCTTCATCATCGGAACATTGGTCGGAGAACGAATGCATGGGCCTTGAAATCGATCGTTTACGTCTGGTCTGCGAAATCTTGGCGCGCGGTGTTGTCCGCTACCGCCGCGGCAATGCTGGCGAGGTTGCCAAAACGCTTCGATGCGAGGTGAAAGAAATCGCGGGCGACGCGGACGCTCGCACCTTGGCTTGCATCGGAGAGGACCAACGATGATCGTAGCACGACAGCGGTCGCCGGGACGAAGCGAAACAGTCTGTGGTGGCAATGAGGATCGGTTCACGAGCCATTCGCCGCCCGTGCCAGGGGGCAAGAGGATCGTTCCAGGGCCGCACGTCGTCGCCCTGATTGGCCCACGTCGCGTCCGGCGGCAGGCGTTGGCCAGCGTGGCAGCCAACAACAAATCGCCCCGACGGGGTGAACGTGGGGCGTTGGGCGGAGGCCGGTCACGAGGCCTACTTATTGACGGCGAATCTTCCACGTTCGGTTTTCTTGAAGCGGGCGTTCTTCCCTTTCACGTTAATCTCTCGCAGGATCGCGCTGTACAGCGTGGCGTGCGGCGTCTTGCCGCCGGGGCTCGTCCAGAGGCCGTTCGCCGCCATCGCCTCGATCAACTCCCTACATCCCAGCGGCTCCTTCGACGCGGCGAGCAGTTGGGCGGCGGCATCAATGGCGCTGACACGCTTGGTCTTGGTTTCGCCGTTATTGGCCTTGGCGTGCTTGGCCGGTGCGGCCTTCGGAGCCTTCGCGCTTTTGGTCGCCTTGGGAGCGGAGGCACTCTTAGTGGTCTTGATTTTGGACACGGTCTTATTCCTCGGACTTGGGTGCGATGGATCGGCTGCCATCATCAGGCCCAGCGAACCACCGCCGAGCGACGCGGGGCGTGCCCGCGTTTCGGCTTACAGACCCAGCTCTTCCATCAGGCGGTTGTGCTCGTCCACGCCGAGCATGTCCGTGAGCGTGTTGGCGAACCATTCGACCTGCCGCAGCGCTCGCATCGCGTCTTCGTTGGCGGGCCGGTAGAACGTCGCGGGTTGCAGGAAGGCGATGATCGTGGCGACCGCCTCCGGCGAAAGGTTGTCACGAATCACTTTCTCGAAGGCCTCTTGGTCGACCGCACCGCTCATGCGTTCGTCGTTGTTCGCAGGCATCGTTGGGCTCCGGGTGGTGGGTGGTGGTTCGCCCCGTTGGAACAGTCACACATGAGCCAGCCCGTCGCGAAAACATCAAGCGCAGGTCGCCCGAATACAGGCGGAATTCGGCAGATTTCCGCTGCCCAAAGGAAATGCCCTTGAACCGAGGAATTTGGCGGCCAGGGCCTTGAGGTCGGGGCCAAAACGAGGCTCAGTGTCCACTCGGGTTATCGGTTCCGAGACTTTCGATACGAGGAAAACCGCATGACATTGAACGTTGGGAAAGAGGTCGCCGCGCTGGAACGGATGACCGTCGGCGAGCTGCGCACGCGGTATGCGGGGCTGTTCGCTGAAACGACGCAAGCCGGCAATCGCACGTGGCTCATCCGCCGCATCATCTGGCGAATGCAGTCGATTGCCGAAGGCGGGCTCACCGCACGGGCCCTTCAGCGGGCCGAAGAATTGGCCAATTCCAGCGACCTGCGCGTTACAGCGCCGCGCGCAGCGAAGCTGTCGCCCGAGGCGACCGAACGGACCACGACCGTCGCGTGCCCCGTGAACGGCGGTTCGCGACTTCCGCTTCCCGGCACGCTGATCACGCGCCCGTACAAGGGCCGCCTGATCCAAGTGAAAGTCGTCGGTGACGGCTTCGAGTTTGAGGGTGAGCTTTACAAATCGCTCAGCGCCGTGGCGAAGCAGATCACCGGTTCGCATTGGAACGGATTCAAGTTCTTCAACTTGTCATGCGAAGGAGGCAACCGATGAAGCGCCATAGTCACAAACCAACGAACACGCCTGTGGTGCGCTGCGCGGTCTACACCCGCAAAAGCACCGAGGAAGGACTCGAGCAAGAATTCAATTCTCTCGATGCCCAACGCGAGTCGGGCGAATCCTTCATCGCCAGCCAGCGGCACGAGGGCTGGCAGTGCCTCGGCGAGCATTATGACGACGGAGGCTTCACCGGCGGGAACATGGATCGACCGGCGCTGAAACGCTTGCTGGCCGACATTGCCGCGGGCAAGATCGACTGCGTGGTGGTTTACAAGGTCGATCGGCTCAGCCGTAGCTTGCTCGACTTCACCCGGATGATGGAAGTCTTCGAGCAGCACGGCGTCTCGTTCGTGAGCGTCACGCAACAGTTCAACACCGCCAGTTCCATGGGGCGGCTGGTGCTGAACGTGCTCTTGTCGTTCGCGCAATTCGAACGGGAAATGATCAGCGAACGGGTCCGCGACAAGATCGCCGCCTCGCGCCGCAAGGGGAAGTGGTCGGGCGGCATGCCGCTTTTAGGCTACACCGTCAAAGAAACGAAACTCGTCGTCGACGAGATCGAGGCCCAGCGTGTACGGCAGATCTTCGAGATGTACCTCGAATACCAATCCCTCCTCCCCACGGTGACCGAGCTCAATCGGCGCGGCTGGACGACGAAACGCTGGACGATCAAGAAGGGAACCCAGCGTGGCGGACGGCTCTTCACCAAGAACGGCCTTTACGCGCTGCTTACGAACGTCACCTACATCGGTCAGATCCGCTACAAGGAGGAAGTACACCGGGGCGAGCATCAGCCAATCGTGCCGGACGAATTGTTCCGACGGGCGCAAGCATTGTTGCAGCGAAACGGTCACACGGGCGGCCGAGCCGTTCGCAACAAGCACGGCGCTCTGCTGCGCGGGCTGCTCCGCTGCGGTCCTTGCGGCTGCGCGATGTCCCACACGTACACCGCCAAGGGGAATCGCCGTTATCGCTACTATGTCTGCGGCACAGCCCAGCAGCGGGGCTGGTCCGATTGCCCTTCGCCGTCGGTTCCCGCGGGCGAGATCGAGAGGTTTGTGGTCGAACAGATCAAATGCATCGGCCAGGATGCCAACGTCCTCGCGGAAACGGTACGGCAGGTTCGTGAGCAGACCGAGGCAACTATCAAACAACTCGACCACGAACGAGTCGGCCTTCAGCGGCAGCTGCGAGATGATCACGCTCGATTGCACGCCGCGGCGGCGGTGTCCGATCATCTGGAACGCGTTACTCGCCTGGCGGATTCCCAGGAACACGTGCGCGTCGCCGAGCGCCGGATCACGGAGATCGACAACGATCTCGTCTCGTTACGAGGCAAGCTTGTGGACGAAGCCGAGGTGACGCGCGCCCTGGCCGACTTCGAAAAAGTGTGGGAGACGCTTGCGCCACGAGAGCAGTCCCGCGTGCTGGAGTTGCTGGTCGAACGGGTTGACTACGACGGCGAGCATGGCCGGATCTCGCTGACGTTCCACGCTACCGGCATCAAGTCGCTGCCCCATGAGTTCGCCAGCCACCAGGAGGAGGCCGCATGAACTGCCAGCTTACCGTCACCCGCGACTTTCACGTGAGCCGTCGGCGTTGTGGCCAGAAGCAACTACGCGATGGCGTCTCAGAAGTGACGCCGGGAGGCCGGATTCCGCGCATCGCCCGGTTAATGGCCTTAGCGATCCGTTGCGAGAAGTTGATCCGTGAGGGCGTCGTGGCGGACCAGTCGGAACTGGCTCGTTTCGGCCACATCACCACTGCCCGGATGACGCAGATCATGGCGCTCTTGAACCTGGCCCCCGACCTTCAGGAATAGATTCTGCACTTACCGC
>JALHLM010000561.1 GCA_022844585.1 Pirellulales bacterium
GGGCGAAGAAGTCGTGGCCGAGCAATCGCTCGCCGCGGACCGACCGGGCTTGGTGACTTTGGAGAATTTCGCATCGCGCTTATCGCCCGGCGAAAACCGATTGCAAGTCGCGTCGACGGCCACGGAACCGGTGGCGTTCGGCGTAGAAGTGCGCTTCCATGCTCCCGAGCCCGCGAATGACGCGACGCTACCGCTCGCGCTTGAAACGCGCTTGGACGCGGACACCGTGGAGCTGGAAAAACGGCTCAAGCTGCGCGTCGAGGTCACGAATCGCGACACGGTGGCGCGGGAATACGTCACGGCGGAAATCGGTCTGCCGGCCGGATTGGAACCCAGCGTTGATCAATTGGATGCGCTGCGCGCCCAATCGCAAATCGACCACTACGAAACCCGTACGCGGACGATCATTCCGTATTGGCGTCGACTGGAAGCCGCGGAAGTCCGCCGCGTAGAGTTTGATCTCAAGGCGGTCGCTCCGGGGCAATTCACCGGCCCGGCGTCGAACGTCTTTCAACTCAACGAACCGCAACGCCGCAATTGGGCCGCGCCGTTGAAGGTGGAAGTAAAGCAGCCCCAGCCGCCAGCCAAGCCTTAGGCCGCCCGACGGCGCGGCTTGTTGGCCAAACGATCAACGTCCGCGCGGAGCAGCGTGTCGAAACGGTATCCGTCCGGGTCTTTCGACGGTTTCGCCCAGAGCACGATCGCATCTGCGGCCAGCGTTCTGGGCAGGTAGAACCAGGCGCGTTCCAGCACCGTCGTGTCGGTGTCTTGCGCGATGACGACCAGTTCGATGCCGGAAAGCTCGTTCGCCGTGCGTGAAAGTGCCGAAAACGGGTCGCCAGGCACAAGGCGAATCTTGGCGCCGAGCGCTTGCAACGTGCGATGGGCTTGCTTGAGCGTCAAGCCGGGCGTTTTCGACGGGGCGCGGGATTCGAACGGGTCGACGCCGACGTAGCTTAACTGCGAAACGTCGACCGTCTGGGAGGCCAATTCGATCATCCGCGTCGCGCGTTGCGCGTTGCCGACGCCGATCTCGAGGAACGACCGCGGTGCCCGCTGGCGAATCGCCTGATACAGGGGATGGTCCGCGACGGGCTTGGAAAAATGGGCAAGTTGCCAGTACCTTAGCCGCTTGAGGACCGCTTGCATTGCCGCCTCGCCTGTCTATCGTGGGGCTCAACTAACAAGCATATTCGGTCAGGTCGCCGCGATTGATGAGTACGAGCCGCGGCGGCGGACCGCTTCTGTGGGGCCCGCGCGCTACGACCGTCACAGCTTTCCAAGTTCCCCATGCCACATGACTCCGGACGAGAATCGCCGCCGCGCACCATGCTCGTCACGGGCGGCGCAGGCTTTATCGGTTCACACCTGGTGCGCAACTGGTTGCAAGCTCACCCAGAGCTGCGGATCGTCAATCTCGACCGGCTGACCTACGCCGGCCACGTCGCGTCGCTTCGCGATATCGATCGCCGGCGCCAGGTGTTCGTGCATGGCGACGTACGCGACCGGCGGTTGGTCGCCGGCCTACTGACGGCGTACCAACCGAGCGCGGTGGTGCATCTCGCCGCGGAATCGCACGTCGATCGCTCGATCGACGGCCCGGCGGAATTCCTGGAGACGAACGTGGCCGGCACGTTGGCGCTCCTTGAAACCGCGACCGAGTACTGGCGCAAGCTGGCCGAACCGGAAAAAACGCGGTTCCGATTCCTGCAGGTCTCCACCGATGAAGTGTACGGGGCTCTCGGCCCTAAGGGCGCTTTCGCCGAAACCACACCTTTCGCGCCGAACTCCCCCTACGCCGCGTCCAAGGCCGGGGCCGATCACCTGGCCCGCGCGTTTTGTCGCACCTACGGGCTGCCGACGCTCGTCACGCACTGCTCGAACAATTACGGCCCGTTTCAGTACCCAGAGAAGTTGATTCCGCTCACGATCTTGAATGCCGCCGAGCGCCGGGAGCTGCCGGTCTACGGCGACGGCGGTCACGTGCGCGATTGGCTACACGTGAGCGATCATGTCGACGCACTAGATCGCGTGCTCGAACGCGGCCAGTGCGGCGAGGCATACAACATCGGCGGCGGCGTGGAATTGACGAACCTCGAACTGGTCGGCCGCCTCTGCGACCTGGTGGATGCGCACGTGTCCGACGGCTTACCCACGCGGCGCGAGCTGATTCGCTTCGTCGCCGATCGCCCCGGACACGATCGGCGTTACGCGATCGACGACGGCAAGATTGCAAAGGAACTCGGTTGGACCCCCGCCGTCGATTTCGGCGACGCCCTGCGAACGACCGTCGCCTGGTATCTAAGTCATCGAGACTGGGCGGCAACTGTACTGGCAGGGCGCTACGATCGAGAACGCCTGGGCGTTCAATGCAACCAGAAGAGCGCTACCTGCATGTAGATCACGATCCCAACGATGTCGCAGATGCACGAGACGAAGGGATTGCTCATGATCGCGGGGTCGAGCCCCAGCCGGCGAAACAACAGCGGCAACATCGAGCCGGACAGCGTGCCGCAGATGACCACGAGCACGAGCGTGATGGGAATTACGACCGCGTGGCGCGGACTCGGAGCCCCCGTCCCCATCATGGCGCCGATCGTCGTGGCGACCACGTAACCGATTGCGCCGAGGAACGAGCCGAGAATCAGCCCGGTGGCGATTTCACGTTTGACGACGCGCCACCAGTCGCGGAGCGTGATGTCTCCGGTGGAGAGCGCGGTGATGATCAGCGTCGCCGATTGGCTGCCCGTATTGCCTCCGCTGGAAATAATCAGCGGCAAGAACAGCACCAGCCAGGCGACTTCGTCGATGGAATGTTCGTAACGCTTGAGTGCGAAGGCCGTCAAGAGCGCGCCAAAGAACAAGATCATCAGCCACACGCCGCGCTTCCAGGCCAGCTCGAACAACTTGGTGTCGATATAGCCGGCGCTCAACGGATTCACGCCGCCGATCCGCTGCGCGTCTTCGGTGGCCTCTTCCACGACGACGTCGATGGCGTCGTCGTGCGTGACGATGCCGAGCAGATGATGTTCCGCGTCGACGACCGGCAGCGCCAGGAAGTCGAACTTGGCGAATTTCTGCGCCACCAGTTCCTGATGCGCGGTCACATCGACCGAGATGGCGTCGCGGCGCATGATGTCGCGCACGAGCACCTCGGGGTCCGTCAACACCAGTTGCCGCAACGACACCAGGCCGCGCAGGTGGTCGTCTTCATCCACCACGTAGAGATAGTAGACCGTCTCCAACAGATCGGCCTGCCGGCGGACATGGTCGAGGGCCTGGGCCGCGGTTTCCGACTCGCTAAGCCGGGCGAACCGCGTCGTCATCATCGCGCCGGCCGTCCCCTCGGGGTACGCCGCCAGACGCATAATGTCGCGCCGTTCGTCGACTGGAATCAGCGGCAGCAGCGCCTGAACGATCTCCGGCTGGACCTCGCTGAGGATGTCGACGCGCTCGTCGGCCGGCAGCCCGGAGATGAACTTGGCCATCTCCTCGCGGGCGACCGTTTCGAACATCTCGACCTGCCGGGGCAGTTCGAAATAACGGAAGATTTCGACTTGGTTGGCCGGATCGGTGTGTTGCAACACCTGCCAGGCTTCCGCCGCGGTCAGCCCTTCCATGAACTCGGCCGTTCGCGCCGGATGGAGCGCCTCGCAGAACTCGTGCAACTCGGCCGCGTTCCCCTCGGCCAGCATCTCGCGAAGTTCCGGCAGATAGAGGGTATTGGTCATAACGCCGAGTTCCAGGTGCAGTCCGCCGCGCGCAGGGCAAGCCCAGTAGTATCTACCTTACGCCGCGAAGTGCCAAGACGTCACGCGAACTCTTGGAGCCGGAAGCGTCAGCGCCCGGAGCGCAAGGGGAAAAGCGCCGTTTGCAGTCGCGC
>JALHLM010000562.1 GCA_022844585.1 Pirellulales bacterium
TCCCCTGACGAAACAACAACCCCCAACCGAACAAGAAAGCAACTTTCGGGCCAACGCGCCCCCCCGGGTCAATGAAGCCGTCGGAATTTCACTTGCTCTCGGCTTCGGTGAACCGGGCATCGGCGCGGGTTATACTGCCACGGCCGCACGCCGGAGCGTCCGGGATCTCGCCGCAACTCCCTCACAGCCGCCCTCTCGGGAGCCCTACTATGTCTCAATCGCCCTTAATTTCGCGCCGGAAACTACTGGCTGGCTGCGCCGTGGGTAGCACCGCCATGTTGGCCTGGCGCGACCAGGCTCAAGCGCAAAACGAAGCCACGGCGACTCCGGGCCTGCCACCACTTAAGATCTCGAAGGTGCGGGCGATTGCGACCTCCCCGGATCGCGTGCGGCTCGTCGTGGTGAAGGTCGAAACCAGCGAGCCGGGCTTATATGGCCTGGGCTGCGCCACGTTTAACCAACGCCCGTTGGCCGTGGTCGAGGCGGTGGAAAAGTACCTCGATCCGTTCGCCCGCGATCGCAGCGCCGATGACATCGAGGATATGTGGCAGAACGCCTACACCAGTTCCTACTGGCGCAACGGGCCCGTGCTGAATAACGCCCTCAGCGGGCTCGATATGGCCCTCTGGGACATCAAGGGCAAACGGGCCGGAATGCCGGTGTACCAGTTGCTCGGCGGCAAATGCCGCTTCGCCGTGGACCTCTACGCGCACGCCAGCGGGCGTGAGCCGAAGGAAGTCGAAGACAGCGCGCGATCCTACGTCGAGCAAGGCTTCCGGCATGTGCGCATTCAGATGGGTTCGTACGGCTCCGGGCATCTTTCGGAGAATCCCGATTTTCGCGACGCCGGCTTTGGCCTGCCCGCGGACGATCATATGGACAGCGGTCCGTACTTGAAGGCCATGCCGAAGTTGTTCGAGCACATCCGCAAGGCGCTCGGCGACAAGATCGAATTGCTGCACGACGTTCACGAGCGCGTGAATCCGATCGAGGCGATTCAACTCGTCAAGGAGTTGGAAAAGTACCGGCCGTTCTTCATTGAAGATCCGTTCGCGCCGGAACAGAACGGCTACTTCCCCATTCTGCGGCAGCAAACCGCCTGCCCGATCGCAATGGGCGAGCTATTCAACAATCCGCACGAATGGGTCGACCTGATCACGAATCGCTGGATCGACTTCATCCGCGTGCATCTCTCGCAGATCGGCGGCCTGACGCCGGCCCGAAAACTCGCCGTGTTGGCCGAACACTTCGCCGTGCGCTCCGCCTGGCACGGGCCGAGCGACGTCTCGCCCGTCGGTCACGCCTGCAACGCGCACCTCGACCTGGCCATCCACAATTTTGGCATCCAAGAGGGCCCGCGGTTCTCCGACAAGCTGAAGGAAGTTTTTCCGGGCTGCCCCGAGATCAAGAACGGCTACCTGCACGTGAACGAAAAGCCCGGCTTCGGCGTGGACCTCAACGAGGAACTCGCGGCGAAGTACCCACTCCCGGAAAACCCCGGCTTCTGGACGCCGGTACGAAGACGCGACGGTACCGCGGTGCGGCCATAAGGCCTTTCAAGAACAGTTGAAGGACCTGGCCAAATGCAATTCCGACTGGTGGATCTGTTCGCTCTCGTCGCGCTGTGCGCCGCCCTATTTGGGCTGGCGTCTTGGCTTGGCATTGAGTTGGCAGTGATCATTGCCACGGTCCCCCTTTGCCTGATCAGCGAACGATTGTTTGTGCGTACGACTCACGAAAGTGACGTGGCGAATTCTCGTTCAATCAAACGACGCATATTCATCACCGTCGTTTGTGCGCTCGGTACACCGGTCGTAGCGCATATTTCAACTTCCACGAGAATACAAACCACGCTGTCGCCAAGACCTTTGCTGTCAATCTTCCCTTTGTATTTTGGATTTCCATTGCGAGGCAGCGCGATCATGATCGGCGCGTTCCTTTTGTATGCATGGCCAATAACGCGATCATCACGAGGGCCAATTCCAATACGAGCCACCTCGTTACTTTCGCTGGCCAGCTTGCTGTCGATTGGCTGGCTCATCACCACCTGGAGGGATGGACTTGGGTACCATGGGCCCGCACATATCGTCGCAATAGCCTGCATCAACGCAATTGTCATCGGCACGCTTTGGTGGCTGTGGGCGTGCAACCATCGCAATGGGTCATTTTCCTTTCGGATGACCTTCGCAACGCTGCTTTTCTATTGGCTGTTCTGGTACGCTTTTCCGTGGTTCGGCCCTATGCATTGAGTCAGCGCAAAGCCGCAACCTACGGATCACATTTCCTCAGATCAAACTACTCCTCGCACTCCCCCAGCGCCATCACCGCCATCGCCGTGCCGGCATGCGTGAGAAAGTGTTCGTCGTCATGGACGAGCGAACGCGTGAACCAGCGCCCGCTTTCGCGTTGATGCGTCTTGAGCCACTGCACGCCGCGCTGCAAAGGTTCTTCGGTCGCCGCCATGCCGGAACGACGGAGGACGTAGATCACGAACCCGGTGCCGTAGCCGTCGCTCGATTCCAGGTCCTGTGCGAGATCATCGCCGCGTTTCCAATCGCCGAGCGTGGCCAGGCCCCAGCCGCCGTCGGCCTTTTGCAATGACAGCAACTTGGCGACCGTGGCGGTTCTTTCGTCTTCGGTCTGCAGGTTCGGTAGATAGCTCGTTGCCCAGAGCAGCATCGCCTGGTGGTGGAGCGTCGGCGGAGGATTGTCGCGCAGGTAACGCCGAATACCGGCCAGGCCTTTTTGCGCCTCGGGCGTGTCGGCGTAGTTGCCTGGGGCGACTCCCACGGCGATGGCGGCCAGCGTCACGCCGTAGTGATCGTCCGATTCCATCGGCGGCCATTCGCACTTGAGCCAATCAAACCCGCCGCTCTCTCGCTGCACCGTCCACATCTTGTCGAGCGCCGTCCGTGTCGTCGCGTGCAACTCGCCCGTCGTGGCGGCGTCGTTGTACGTCAGCGCCGCGGCCGTGGCGATGATTTCCGCGTCCCAACGTGGGCCGTCACTGGGCCAACGTTCGGTCACGAGTTGCTCGGCGGCCGCGCGCACCTGCCGATGGGCATCCACGTCCGCCGTCGTCGCGGGACGCGCGTAGAGATACGCGTAGTTGGTATGGCAACTGAAGCACTTCCGCTCGTTCAGCCAGGTGAGCGACGCGGAGTCCAGGAAATGGACCGCCTTGTCGAGCGAAAACTCCGCCGCCAATGGTTCGTCCGAGCGATTGGCCCCCGGCGAAACGGCGTTTTCCAACGTCACCGCCTCCGCGCCAAAACTCGCGGCGAATGGAATCAACGAGATGGCGCTCGCCGCCAACATCGCGCGGATGATCGATGCATTCATGGGTTGTTGTCCCGAAAGAAAGTGGTTCTGCAATTCGATTCAATTGCCCGACGCGCCGGGCGGATCGTGCTCGGGCACCTGAAGCTCTTTGCGCAACCGCGCCAGTTCCTGCTCCAATTCGCGGCGCACGTCGGCATTCTCCGATTCCTCGATCGCATTATGCAGTTCGTGCGGATCACGTTCGCGATCGAAGAGCTCCCAGTAGTTCGCCTCAGCATCATAGAAATGCACCAGCTTGTGTTGCGCGGTGACGACACCGTAATGCGGACGTACGCGATGCGGCTGCGGAAACTCGTAGTAGTGATAGTAGAAGCTCTGGCGCCACTCGCCGGGCGTCACGCCGCTCAGCAACGGAACGAGACTGAGCCCCTGCATCTCGGCGGGTGCGGCCACCTGGGCGGCTTCGAGAAACGTCTGCGCGAAATCGAGGTTCGACACCAAGTCGTCGTTCACCGCGCCCGGCGTGGTCACGCCGGGCCAACGCACCAGAAAGGGCGTGCGCAGAGATT
>JALHLM010000563.1 GCA_022844585.1 Pirellulales bacterium
AAGGCCCCCAAATAAGTTTTCAAGCAAACCAAGCCCAGGGAGGCCTTCCCTGGGCTTTTTTTGTAGAATCGCCGCACGGACCCATCACCGGCAATTCAATTTCGGAACGACTTCGCCATGGAACGCCTGGCGCAGCACAATTCGTCTCCGCGTGGCTTCGACTTCACCGGCCACATCCGCCGACTTTGTCACGACATGGTCGCGCGGGTGGAAGAATTCTCGCACGTCGACATGCGGCGCGTGGCCATTCGCTACTGCCAGACGCGCAAGGCGGTTTCGCATGGGATTCAAGCCTCGCTGACACCGCTTCGCTTCGAGCAAGGCAGTCTATTCATGACGCGCCGTCGCCGCCGTTGGACGATTCAACGGCTCCACGATCCCGCCGGCACGGAGATGCTCTACTTGCTGAGCTTCTACCTGCCGCGCTTCCAGCAATTGCCGTTCGAGGAAAAGCTCATCACCGTCTTCCACGAGCTGTGGCACATCGGCCCCGCGTTCGACGGTGACATCCGACGCCTGCCGGGGCGCTGCCACGTGCATTCCTCGAGCAAATGTGAATACGACGCCGAGATGAAACGCTTTGTCGACAAATGGCTGAACCGAAATCCGCACCCGTCGCTACACGAATTCCTCCGCTACAACTTCCGCCAACTCGCCCACGCCCACGGCGGCGTCTACGGCACGCGAATCCGCACACCAAAGCTGATCCCGTGCGACGAACAAGCGGCGTAACGCGGCAAACAGCGTCGCTCTGGTCAAGCCAAGGGAAGGTCCTCGAAGACGTGGATGATAAAGAAGTCTTCGAGGACCTTCCCTGGGCTTAGCGGCATCAGCGCCGTAACTAAAACCGCCGACTCGTCGCCGCTCCATCGCCAAGTTATGCTATCGGCATCGCAGCGCCTTCCTCCTCCAGCCTCCAGCCCACAGCCTGCCCATGCTTCCCGGCATCAAACAATTCGATCTCACCGGCAAAGTGGCTATCGTCACCGGCGCCTCCAAGGGACTCGGCCAGGCCATGGCCGCCGGATTGGCTTCCGCCGGCGCGGATTTGTTGATCACCAGCCGGCATCTGGAAGAAGGCCAGGCCGCGGCCGAGGAGCTGGCCCGCGACTACGGCCATCGCGCCATCGCGGTCCGGGCCGACGCCGCATCGCCGGAAGACAATCAAGACATGGTCACCCGTGCGCTGGAGGAATACGGCAAAGTCGATATCCTGATCGCCAACGCGGGCATCAACATCCGCGGCCCCATCGACGAGCTGACGTACTCGCAGTTCCAGCAGGTCATTTCGACCAACGTCGACGGCGTTTGGCTCGCGGCGCGTTCCGTAGTGCCGCACATGAAGTCGCGCAAATACGGCCGCATCATCTGCGTCGCCAGTTCGCTGGGCGTGGTCGGCCTGCCGGATCGCACGCCGTACGCCGCTAGTAAGGGCGCAGTCGTGCAGCTGACGCGCACGCTCGGTTTGGAGCTGGCCCTGCACGGCATCACCTGCAACGCCATCTGCCCAGGCCCGTTCCTGACGCCGATGAACGTGCCCATCGCCGACTTGGAACAGACCAAGAAATCGATCGTCGGCGCCGTGGCCCTGGAACGCTGGGGCCAAATGCACGAAATCCAAGGCGCCGCCATCTTCCTGGCCAGCGACGCCTCGAGCTACACCACCGGCAGCCTGTTGATGGTCGACGGCGGCTGGACGGCGAGGTAAGGTTGGGGTGAAGAATGTCGAATGACGAAATCCGAATGACGAATGAATGTCGAATGCTTAAATGACGAATGGACGATGGCTATTCCGTAGCCATCGTGGCAAGTAGCTGGATCATTTAGACATTCGTCATTCGGATTTGATTCGACATTCTGATTTAGAACTTCGTCATTCCCACTCCTTTTCCTCCGCGTCTCAGCGCCTCCGCGGTTCAAATAAACACAAGACTCATGCATATCGTCGTCACCGCCGTCGGCCCTGACCATCGTGGGTTGGCTGATCCGATAATTCATCACGTCACGGGTCAAGGCGCGAATATCGCCGAGATCCAGATGTACGACCATGACGAACGCGGATTGTTCGCCATGTTGTTGCGCATCGAGTTGCCGGCGGCGCAGTTCCCCGCGCTCCGTCCCGCGTTGGAAGAAATCGGCCGACTCAAGCAACTCTCCGTGCGCGTCTGGAGCGCCGAGGAACGCGCCGCACGGCCGCGATTGGCCATCTGCGTCACGCAACGCACTGAGCCACCTTTGGCAATCCTGCGCGCGATTCGCGACGGCCGCATCCGCGCCGAAGCCGCGGTAATGATCGGCAATCGTCCCAACTGCCGGTCATTGGCCGAACAGTTCAACGTCGATTGGCATCAGATCGACGGCGGCGACGGCGACCCTGACGATACGCGGCTGATGGATCTCTGCGACGAATACCAGGTCGATTACATTCTACTCGCCCGCTACATGCGGATTCTGCCGGCGGAGAGTTGCTGGAAATATGCCGGCGGGCGGATCATCAACCTGCATCACGGCCTGCTGCCGAGCTTCCGCGGGATGCGCCCCTATCACGACGCCTACGCGAGCCGGATGCTCACCTACGGCGCAACCTGCCACTTCATTGTCCCGGAACTCGACGCCGGGAATCAGATCATCTACCAATCTACCTATTCCGTCCCACCGGGAACGCCGCTCGCGGAAGTGATTCGCCTCGGCCAGGAAGACAACGAGCCCCATTGCCTCGTCGAAGGAGTCCGCCGCGTCGTCGATCGAGAAGTGCAACTGCACTTCCACCGCGTGGTCGCCGTTAAGAAATAGACGCGCGACGGTCGGTCACGTCGCGACGCGCACATCCCACGTCGCGGCCAGGAGCATCACGGCCAGCGAAGTGCCGCAGGCCAGCACATACCCCGGCCCGATGATGAACGCCCCGGGCGTGATCATGCCCAAGACCGCGAACCAGGCCATGAAAAGGCGCTGAAAAAAGGTCTGTCCGCGCGAGCCGGCCGAGAAACGGGCGCCAGCGGCGCTCAACAAGCCGACCACCTGCGCAGCGGCCAAGAGGCCGATCGCCATGAGAGGATCCATGCGTCATGCATCTCCTGCGGGGGAGCATCCAGCGGCCGCAGGCGATGGGTCAGATCGCCGTCGGCCGAGAACACGCATCCATGCGAGTTCGGATACCCAATGTGATAGCGAATCCGATGCCACGAAACAATCCGAGTTCGCGTCCTGCGCCGTGTCGCGGCTGCTAACCGACGTACCCGTAACGGCTTCGGCGTCTCCAACAATTCCTTGGAGGCCTTCGCGCGCTCGCGGCCGAATTGAAAAATCTCCGCGATCTTCGGTAAAATCACGCAAGTCTTACGCGCCACCGGTCGACGCCCGCGGGCTCGCGCGCAACAATCCCCAAGATGTCCAACCCAGCGCAAAAAACCGAACGCGTCCTCTGGATCATCATGGCCGCCGTGCTTGTCTGGGGAACCTTCCACGCCCTCGGCGCCTATCTGTACAACCACCATTGGGAACGCCCGGCCATGGTCCTCGGCTGCGTGGCAGCGTTCCTAGCGTGGTGGGCCTGGCTCCTAAGAACGAAAAACCGTAGGTCAGGCACCCCCAACGAAGCCCCATAACCCACCACGAACGGGACCCCGTCGCCACATCCCAACTCGCGCCAGCTAATTGCCTGACGGAACCCACCGCCGCCTCAAATAGCGACCCCAAGTTCCGCATTCCACATCCCGACTTCCGAGTTTCCCGCCTAGCCGTATCTCCCCTCACGGCCTATGTTTATAGTGTAAACGCCGCCTGAGATCGCTCACGGAACCAGGCGTCACGGACGAGCCGCGAGGAGGGGAGCACGCGATGTCGCGAG
>JALHLM010000564.1 GCA_022844585.1 Pirellulales bacterium
GGGTCGACTGGTCCGGCGAACAGGAAGCCGCTGATCCGATCGAGCAGGACGACAAGCCGTCCAAGGCCAAAGCCGCCGCCGCGGAAGAGTTGAAGGGCGGCCTCGGCGAAAGCGGGCCGTTGATCAAGTAGCAGCAATGAAAGATATCAAGCCGCTGAGTTTCAATTGTTGGGACTCAGCGGCTTTTTTTGTTGGGCCTGCTCGCTACGCCCGCAGGAAAACTGAAGTGGGGTGCCACTGGCGGCTTGTCCGCCAGTGCTGGAGCTGGCGTTGCTGTCCACGTCCTCTTCGCACTGGCGGACAAGCCGCCAGTGGCACCCAGTACTTTGGAGCCGACGCGAAAAGTCATCGCTGACGAAGCTCTAAGGGTTCCGCTTAAACCCCAGATGGCGGTTCCAGTTCTGGTCGTCGGTCTCGCGGTAATCGCTGCGGAGATGGACGCCGCGGCTTTCTCGGCGTTCCAGGGCGGCGGCGGTCATGAGCCGCGCGATGCAGAGCATGTTCTGCAGTTGCCAGCCGGCGGGGTCGTTGAATTGCCGGCGCAGCACGTAGCGGCACCATTGGTCGATCGAGGTCAGCGCTTCGGCGAGTTGCTCGCCCGTACGGCGGACGCCCACCGAACGCCACATCAGGCTGGTGAGCGAGTTGCGGATGTCGGAGAGATCGAGCGCTTCAAGGCTTTCGACTTCGACCGGGTTTTCCAACGGAATCGCCGCGAATCCGTCGGGCATACGGGCCGCGGCCTTGGACGCGCCTTCGCCGGCGTGTGCGCCATAGACAAGGCCTTCGAGGAGGCTATTCGATGCCAGGCGATTCGCGCCGTGCAAGCCGGTGGAGGTGACCTCGCCGGCGGCCCAAAGGCCGTCGATGGCGGTGCGGCCGTAGAGATCGACCGTGACGCCGCCGATCATATAATGCGCGCCGGGACGGACCGGAATGCGATCGCGCGTGATGTCGAGCCCAAACTCGGCGCAGGTGGCCGCGATGCCGGGAAAGCGGCGGCGGATGAAATCGGCGTCGAGGTGGGTGAGATCGAGATAAACGTTCGGGTGCCGCGTCTTCTCCATCTGCTCGACGATGGCCTGGCTGACGACGTCGCGCGGGGCGAGCTCCAAGCGCGGGTCGTAGTCGGGCATAAAGCGATGCCCGTGCCGATCGACGAGCCAGGCGCCTTCGCCGCGCATGGCCTCGGTGATCAGGCTGCGGCTGCTGCCGGCGATGTAGAGCACCGTGGGGTGAAACTGCATGAATTCCATATCACGCAGTTCGGCCCCGGCGCGATAAGCCATGGCGTGACCATCGCCGGTAGCGACTGGGGGGTTCGTGGTCTCGCGATAAACCTGCCCGCAACCGCCGGTGCAGAGGATGGTTTGCTTCGCCCAGACGAGCGTCTTGCCGTGTTGGGCGTTCCAGACGAGCGCGCCGCGGCAGATGCCGTCGTGCGTGAGCAAGTCGAGCGTGAATGTGTTTTGCCAGGCGTGGACGTTCTTCAACTTCGCGGCTTGTTCGATGACGGCGCGCATGATTTCGCGGCCGGTGGCGTCGCCAAGGGCATGCACGATGCGATTTTGGCTGTGTCCGCCTTCGCGGCCGAGCGTCAATTCACCGCGGTCGGAATCGAAGCGCGTGCCCCAGTGAATCAGCTCATTGATGCGAATCGGCGCTTCGCGGACGACGAAGTCGACCACTTCGCGATCGCAAAGGCTGCCGCCGGCGGTGAGGGTATCGGCGATGTGATCCTCGAAACGATCCTCAGGATCCAGCACGCCGGCGATGCCCCCTTGGGCGTAGTTGCTATTGGATTGCTGAATGCCTTCCTTGGTGATCACCACCACGTTGAGAGCGGGATCGACCGCCAGCGCTGCGCGCAAGCCCGCCAGGCCGCCGCCGATGATCAGCACGTCCGTGAAATGATGCGGCTGCTTCTTGGGGTGAAACGGGACGAGGTAGCGCGGGACGGGGTCGGACATGGTTTACCACGGAGGCACGGAGAGCACGGAGGACGGAAGGAGGGAGGATGGAGTTACATTTAGAGCCGGAAGCGTCAGCGCCTGGAGCGCACCTGCGACCAACGTCGTTCACTCTAGGCGCCGACGCTTCTGGCTCCATTGTATGAGCGCTGCGCCAATTATCGACCTGCCGTTGCCAATCCTCGGTGTGAGGGGACTTCGAGCGTGTTCCAGAGATTCTTAATGGTGTCGAGGCATTCATTCGTGGGAAGTTGCCGCGCGTAAAGACTGCGGGCGAGCCAGCCAGCGAGGCGGTTGGCATCCTGGCCGAGCTCGGGGAATTGCCGCGAGGCTCGGGCGGCGAACTCGAGCGGGGTTTCGTCCGGCAGCTTGGGCGCGCCTTGCCCGAACGACCAGGCGGCCAGGGCCGCGAACGTGTACTTGACCAGGTCGTCCGGTGTAGCCCGTTGCGCGCGGCCGTCGCGGAAGGGGTTGGCAAAGCTGGCGAAGGGACGCGGAAGCTCCTTCGGCGCGACCGTTTCTTCAACCACTTTCGCGCGCCGCGGGAAGGCCAGTTGCCAGATGCCCCTCCAGATTTCGGCAATCTCGCGCAGGAAAGCGATGATCTGATGTCGAAACACGACGGCGAGGACGAGAGCGCCGACGATGATGGCGATCCAGATGAGCGGGCGCAATATCGAACCGAGCGCGCCCAAGGGATTCGACGGCGTGGGCGGATGCGATGGGGGCGCTGGTGGCGGGCTACCTTGCTGCCCGGATTGCGCGGGATCTTGCTTGGAGGGTGCATCGCCGTCGGAGGACTTGGACTGCTGTTGATCTTGATCCTGTTGTTGTTGGCTGGACGACGATTCATCCGACGATGATTCGGATGGTTCGTCGCCCGACTGTTTTGATTCGGAATTGCCGCCTTTTTCGCCAGGGTTTTCACTGGATGAACCCGACGCCTCGCTGTCGTCGCTCTGTTGGTCGGTGGTTCCCTCGCCTTGTTTGTCCGGCTGGCCGCCGGGTTCTTGCGAGTTGTTATCCGATGCTTGTTGATCTTCCGATTTTTCTCCCTCCGAGGTGCGCGCTGCGTCGGGATCCTCCGATTGCGTGCCGTCGATCTTAAGGGGAGCGACCTTCGACGCTTCGCGCTCGGGCGAGCCTAAGACACGGTCGCGGAACGCGACGGAAAGATCACTCTGCGCGCCGGGCAATGGGAGCAGCATGCCGCCTATCAGCAACGCGGCGATCAACGCTGCCGACACGCCGACCCAGGCCGAGGTCATGGCGGCGGGCATTTCGAGCGTGCGCCGGCGGAGGTAACGCCGCATGCCGAGAAAGCTGGTGATGGCCAGGAGCGCCAGGCCGGCCATCAGATAGATCGTCAGCCAGCGAAACGCCGACGATTGCCGCGACGCATCGTTCGCGGGAATCAGCCATTGCCCGAAGCCAAACAGCGGCAGCGCGGCCAGCGAGAAGTACAGCACCGACAGGCCTGGCGCGTGGGCGCGGGGTTCCAGGTCGGTGATCACGTTCCAGGCGCGTTTCCACCATGGGGCGAGCGTGAGCCGCGCGATTGCTTCAGCGCGGAAAGTTTCTTCGGAGAGGGGATCGTAAACTTTTTCGGCGGCGCTGCGCGTGCCGATGCGGCGATCCTTGATGCGCTCATCCTGGCCGGCGGTTTCCAATAGGCCCGCGCCGCTGGGATCGATCGTTTCGTCGATGAAGGTGCAGTTCCAGGTGAGCTTATGGGCGCACCACCAGACCACGCCGATCAACAGGCAGGCGATCAACGCGTTGCTGACGAGCGTGATCAGAACGACGATCGTCGCCAGCGCCAGCCCCAGACCGAGAAACGCCGCGTGGGCCAC
>JALHLM010000565.1 GCA_022844585.1 Pirellulales bacterium
TCCACTCTCTCTTCTCTCCCCCCTCCGCGTCTCTGCGCCTCCGCGGTAAAAAAGCACAACGCCCTCCGTGACTCCGTGTCTCCGTGGTGAAAACCTGAAATCCCCACTCCTTCTCGCACGACATCCATGAGCAAGAACGTCGCAATCTTCTGGCCGGGCGATTATCGCGAGGAGCCCAATAAGTGGGCGTTGCCGCAGGTCAAGGAGACGACCGAGCAGTTGGTCCGCGCGCTCAAGAAGCTGGGGCGGAAGCCGTACCAGGTGCGCGGGTTTCTGCGGAAGCCGAATGAGGCGATCGAAAAGCTCGGACCAGTCGACGATCCGGCGATCGGCGTCTTCTGCCATTGGACCTACGGCCCCCACACCGTGGACGGCGTCGTCGGCAAGGATTCGCCGCTCTTGTTGGCGTCGAATTTTTCCGGCACCTGGCCGGGCTTGGTCGCACTGTTGAACACCAGTTCCTGCCTGGAGATGGTCGATCGCCGGCATTCGCGCGTCTGGACCGATGCGCCGGACTGGACCAAGGACCGCGGGTTCATGACCCGGCTCGACGAGTGGTGCTCGTCCGGCGCGATTCGCTACGACGAAAGCGAACTACACTACAACGCGCCGATCACCGCCGAGGCGGCCGCCGTGGCGGGCGAAGTGCTCCGCGAGCTACGAGCGAAGCGCGTCATGGCGCTGATGTTGGGCGACACCTCGATGGGCATGATCAACGGCTACTTCGGCAGCCGGCTGCTTTCCAAGATCGGCTTCACCGAGCACAAGGTCGATCAGGCCTGGCTGATTAATCGCGGGCGATTCATCGCCGAACGGCGGATCGAGGACGCGTTCAAGTTCGTCGTCGACAAAGGCGTGAAGTTCCATTGGGGCGCGGAGGGCGCGAAGGACTTCACTTCCGAATCGACCCGCGAACAGTTGCGGATGTATCTCACGGTGCTCGACCTGGTCGATGAGTTCGGCGCCGATTGCGTCGGCTGGCAGTATCAACTTGGCTTGCTGCCGTTGTTGCCGCCCAGTGATTTTTCGGAAGGTTTGCTGAACAGCACCTGCCGTCCGGAAGGGAATGGCGATGTGATCATCACCAGCACCGAGGCGGATCAGGGGAACCTGATCCCGATGGAGCTGATGAAGCGAATCCTCAAACGTCGCGGGCTGCATCCCGGCGTGATGTTCCACGACGTCCGTTGGGGCGCGCGGCACAAGGGCCGCTTCCTGTGGGTGTTGCTGAACTCCGGCTCTTGCGGCGCGTACGCTTTCAATCACGACGGCGAGACGCTCAAGGGCACGCACAGTTATCGCCAGCCAGCCGGATATTTTCCGATTCCCGGCGGCACGTTCGCCGGCGAGAGCCTGCCCGGCGAGATGACGTGGGCCCGGGCATATGTGAAGAACGGCGAACTGTGGATGGACATCGGCCGCGGCGAAGTGGTGAAGCTGCCGCCGAAGGTCCGCGACACCTGGTGGGAAGGCACGACCCGGCAATGGCCGTTCATGGCCGCCGACCTGGGCTGCCAGATGGAAACCGTGATGGCCCACTACCAAAGCAACCACGTCGCCGTCGCCTACGGCAACATCTTCGGCGAAATGGTGGCGCTGTCGCAGTCGCTCGGATTTAAGGTGCGGGTGTTGGCGTCGGGGATGTGAGGGGAGGAGCAGGAAGTAGGTGGAGTAGTTAGTAGGTGAAGTAGGCGGAGTAGAACGTCGCCTTGGCGATTTCCTCCCACTGAATACTGAAAACTGAACACTTCAAACTTCATCCAAACAACGGCGCTGCGCCGAACAGCCGTCGCAACAGCCCAATTTGTCCCACGTGAATGAACTCGTGGTGGGCGACCCAGAGGAGCGAGTCGTACTTCTTGGTGAACAGCCGGTGCGGCTTGAGAATCGCCTCATTGAGCTGCGCATCGGTCAACCCGCGGATTTCGCTGAGCATTTGCTCGTAGACGCGGTGAAAGATGGCCAGCGTCTCGTCCGGCGTAGGATTCCGCGCGGGGTCTGGGTCCGGCGTCGAGCCCTTGCCCCACATCTGCAACTGCTCCGGCGTGATCAGCCGCGCATCGTCCGGCCGCTCGCCCCGAATCCGCACCAGGCCCAGGTAGTACTGCGCCGCGGCGATATGCCCGACCTGCCAGGCGATGTGCGTGACGCCTTCGGCCGGTTGCCGGAACCAATCGCCGGAGGGGATGCTTTCAACGACCGGCAGCGTATAGGCCCGGGCGGTTTGGATGAGATGGAGGGCGTGTTCGAGTCGGGTCATTTCGCCTTTTCCTCACTACTGTCGCCTGATGTTGTCTCTGCCGGTTTCTCTTTTTCGGTGTCTGCCGGCTTCTTCTCCACCGCCGCTTCCGCCGGCTTGCCCTCCGCCAGCGAAATCTCCGCGATCCGCAAGTCCGAGCTGCCGCCGGCGCGGTTGTGGAGCGAGATCGCCAGGATATGCTTGCCGGGCTTGAGGGGGCCTTTAAGCTTGTATTCGCGGACCTTGGTTTCTTCTTCGCCGGACGTCGTGGTGTGCGCCATCAATTCGAAGGAGTCGTCGTTCAGGCCGACGTTGTCCCGGGCGATTTCCTTACCGTCGAGGTAGACGACAATGCCGTCGTCGCGCTGCAGCTTGAGCACCAGACTGGCGACTTCGTCTTTCGATTCAAATGCGTGACGAAAATACGCCGTACGGCGCTTGACGCCGTTCTTTTCATCGGCGGGATCGTCCGCGGGCGGCGCGCCGATGTCGACGCCTTCGAAATCCTCCTCGCCATAAGCGAAGCCGCCGTGCGGGCCTTCCTTGTCTTTACCGGTCTTCCACTCGGCGTCGTCGAATTCCAGCGTGTGCCAGGTCTTGTGAAATTCCTTGTCCTCCTTGCCGGGGTCGACGCCGTCCGTGGGATGGAGCCAACGCCACTCGCTGCCGACCGGAATCAGATCGTCGGCCGCCGCGGTGCTACCGCCAGCAAGGAGCAGGGAACCAATCGCCAAGAGTTGGAATCGCGCGCGCATCACAGGACCCTCGCGTCGTCGGAGTTGAATGGCACAGAAGTGAGTGACGGAGCGATCGCGCCGCCGGTACCAGTGTAGCGAGAATTCGCGCATTTGGCGACGATTCAGCACCACAGTCTCCTTTCGCTCCGCGAAAGGTCCGGACCTTTCGCGGAGCGAAAGGAGACTATGGTGGGCACACCTACACGCCAACCCCGCGCCGCTTCAGCTCATCCACCACGCTGCGGACGACCGTATCGATTTCGCTGCGCGCGAACTGTCCAGGCGCCCTGGCCGGGCAGCCGGTCAGCGGCTGGTCGGTAAAACCTTCCTCGGCCAGCAGACATTGCAGCGTGTTGCGCACATGATCGAGCGAAATCTTCTGCTCGGCCGACAGCGGTTGTCGTCCCGCGCCAGTCTGGAAGCCGCGCAGGCCCACGGCTTGGCGGAAGCCTTCCGGGAAATCGGCGGTGTAAATCATCGCATCGAACAGCGTGACGAGGCGGTATTGCAAGCGCCGCGCATCGTCCAGTTTGCTGGCCACGGTTAGGTCGTAGAGCTTGCGCGTCAGCTCCGGCACAACGCCGCTCGTGGCATTGGTGCCGCCGTCGCAGCCGATCAACAACATCGGCATCAGCGCGGCGTCCCAGCCCGTCAGGAAGCTGAACTCCGGGCGATTCGGCCGAACCGCCTGGATCATGCGGATCATGTGCGGCAGGTCGCCGGAGGAATCCTTGATGGCGATGATCTTCTCGCACTCTTCCGACAACCGCTGCACGGTCGGCACGTCGATCGGCGACGCGAACATCGGGATGTTGTACAGCGTGACGTTGATCGGCGTGTT
>JALHLM010000566.1 GCA_022844585.1 Pirellulales bacterium
GTCCGTATCCGAACTGCGAACCTCTTACCGCCTATGCACTTACGGCATGCGAAAAAACCTTGCGATTGGCCGTCGGCGCGTTAGGATGCCGGAGAGACGCCCGCCCAACAATCAGGAATTCCCGAGATGTCTGACTTTCTGCCCCGCACCACGACCCGGGCCATGCAGTTTGAGCATGGCACCGCGATTGGCATCAGCAATCGTTGGCATCGCGGCCAGTATTGCTCGATCCTCACCGCAGCCGGCATCGTCGGTTGCGGCATTTACGATATTGAAACGCCGGGCGAATTCGGGCAACTGATCGCCATCGCCCGGGGCACGCCGTCGCAACCGCTGACGGAGCCCGAGGACTTGTTGGAGGCCAAAATCGTCGACGCCACGCCGCAAGCCAAAGCGGCCGGCATCACCCTCGGCATGTCGGGCCGCGAGGCTGTGGAAAAAATGCTGCAAGCCAAATTGAGCTAAACCATGACGACTTCGTCAAAGCGATTCACGTGCGCCGCGCTGCTATGGCTTGTATCGTGGCCACTCAGCGCCGCAGAGTTTCGTGGTTTGGGCGATTTACCGGGCGGACTTACCCATAGTCTGGCGACCGCCGTCACGGCCGACGGCAAGTACGTCGTGGGCGGCTCGTATGCCGACACGGGATCGGAGCCATTCATTTGGGACAAAGAGCACGGCATCCAACGCCTCGACAACATCTTGACGGTCATTACGCCCGGATTTGCTACGGATGTCTCCGGGGACGGTTCCGTCGTCGTCGGCCAGGCAGATTTCGGCAACGAAATGCCGTTCCGCTGGCAGGATGCGGGCTTCCAATTCTTGGATGTGCAGTTTCCCGGCGTGGCGAATGCCATCACCCACGACGGCCGGACGATCGTAGGCACCGAGAACTACAGTCCCGGCGGCGGGCCAGCACCGGTAACTGGCACGGCGTTTCGCTGGTCCGATGCGGATGGCCTGCTCCGTCTCGCCGATCTGCCCGGCGGCCCCGAATGTTCGCGCGCCAACGACATTTCCTACGACGGCCGCATCATCGTCGGCAAAGGCGACTGCGCCGCGAGCTTTCAAGTCGAGGACTTGGGAACAGCCATTCGTTGGGTCGACGGCGGACCGGCGGAATCGCTGGGTTCGCTTCTCGAGAATTTCCCAAGCGTTGCGAACGCCATCTCGTCGGATGGCCGCACCGTTGTTGGCGGAAGCCGTGCCGAGCTTGGTAATGAACCTTTCGTCTGGCGCGAAAACGAAGGCATGATCGGATTGGGAAACTTCGGCAAAGACGTGTACGGAGAAGCGATTGATGTGAGCGGCAATGGCCGGCTGGTTGTGGGCTTCTCCAGCGGACAGGCGTTTATTTGGGATCAATACAGTGGGATGCAGAGCTTACAGCAGCGTCTGGCGAGTTACGACTTGGACCTCGCCGGCTGGACGCTCACATCGGCCACGGCGATTTCGCCCGACGGGCTGTATGTCGTCGGCGAAGGAACTAATCCAGACGGCGAAGTTGAAAGCTGGTGGGCCGATCTCACATACATCGAAGGCGGCGATATTGGTATTTTTGATCTGAATAACGTCCGCAACAACTTTGGCGGATCAGGGCTCGGCGATATGGCCCCGTTTGACGGGTTGATCGACATCTACGACCTGAACTTCGTCCGCAACCACTTTGGCCGTCAATGGGATGTTAACTCAGTCCCGGAACCAAGCAGCGCGCTACTCGGGCTTCTGCTCGTGTCAGGCGGATTGACCGCGCGCAAGTTTCGACGACCTCGCTGCAAATCCACCGCCGTTTAAGCCCAGGGAAGGCCCTCTAAGCCGCCTCCAGCGCCAATGACATGGATGGCCTTCCCTGGGCTTGGACGAGCCACTACTGCATCAATATTCCCCTCATTTGCCCCGAAAACGGGCCTGGACATTCCGCGTCGGCTCTGGCATAAAGATGGGTCCCCCGAGCCCGGCTCGCTGGCCTCGGAAGGTGAATTCCCCAAACCCTTTGCGATAGCGGTTGTTTGAGCGATGCCGAATATTGCCAGTGCCAAGAAGCGTCTCCGTCAGAGCCTGGTTCGCCGGGCGCGGAACCGGTCCACGAAGTCGTTGCTGCGGAGCCAGATCCGCAAGGTTCGCGAAGCGGTCGCGGCCGGAAACGTCGCGGACGCCGAGACGGCGCTGCGTAGCTGTGCCCGCTTCCTGGATCGCGCCGCGGCACACCGCGTGGTCCACAAGAACTCCGCCTCGCGGCTCAAGTCCCGGCTCTCCGCCCGGATCAAGGCGCTGAAGCAAAAGGCCGCCTAGCCGGCCTTGGCGCGCTGCGTCGCCGGTAGCCGAGGCTTCTCCCCTACACTAGCCCGACGCGCAAGCGAGGGGGAGTAAACGTTGGCTGATTGGCGACGACTGCTCCCCCTCGCTTGCGCGTCGGGCTAGTGTCGTTCTTGCTGCTTGACTACCTGGCACTCGGCTTCTAGGACATGCTGTCCATGCCGAGGCGCGTCTTGAGCTGTTCGAATTGCTCAAGGTACTGGTCGCTCGACGAGTGGACGTGTTCCGCCTCGGTGATGAATTTCAAATCATCGTGCGGGTAGACGTCGCGGCCTTGGAACACGCGTTCGAATTGTTCCAGGCGCTCCCCGTAAACGATCAGCAACTTGTGCTCGTCGAATTGCACTTCCAGCGGCATGCCCGGGTTCAACACCGCGATGCCGGTGCAACCGTCGTTGAGCAACAAGTCTTCGAAGTCATACAGGATGCTCTTCAGCACCGGCATGTCGATGTGCTCGCGGTAGAGATCGACATGGCCGCGGTTCTCGCGGTTGTGGCTGGTCTCCAGCACGACGTCGACTTCCGGACCCAGCGGTTCCAGCAAGTCCATGAAGACTTCGAACAGCGCTTCGTTCGTGGCGGCCCCCATCAGCACCGGGACCGACGTCTTGCTGGCTTCGTCGTGATACACGTCGTGGCGATAACCCTGACGCGGGACGACCTGCAAGTCGTACGACGGGCGGACCGCGTCGGTGAGCGTGAACGCACCGTAGCGGACGACTCCCAGATGGGCTTCGAGCTCGTCCTCGCTCAGCCGCTCGAAGCTACTCGTGCCTTGCGGAGCGGACGTGTCGCGAAAGACATTGCGAAAGAACTTCTTCAAGAAACCCATCGTGCGGCGATCCTTACAATTTGGTTGGGTTGAACCGGCCAGGGTCAATGGCCGTGTCGCGAAGTCTTGTTCGCAGCGCCCGGCGCGTGTCGGCGACACGTCTCCGATCTGGGCTACGAAAATACCGTGCGACGTTCAAGGCGGTGCTCGTCTCGAAGTTTCGTCACGCAACCCTACGTCATGCTCACGGCCCCCGGGGTTTCCGCCAGCGGCCGAGCGCCGGCGACCCGCCGGTCGGCCGTTACGAACTGCAGAAGCGGCATGTTCGTCGCGGCCGGATTGGCCCCGAATCGCACCCCGCATCCCTTAGCTGTAATCTAGCACTCAGGTACGGAATTCGCGCGAAATCAGCGCGCGGATTCTTGCGAAAAACCTTGGCAATGGGCGCAACCTTGACGACTGGGAAAACCGTGCCCGCGTCAAATTGCTGATCCTGCCCGCAGCGCGGCCGGCGCACTCACGGCGCAACAAAAAAGACGCGCAGCGAACTTTTGCTGGGACGTCTCCGGCCCCGGGAAAAAGATCGCTCCGCGTCTTGGTCTCGATTCTACGCGGCGAACGCCCCACTTGTTCACGGGGCGTGAAATAGCAAAAAGTACCAATGCGTGTAGAGCCGGAAGCGTCAGCGCCCGGAGCGCGCCCTAAAAACGCGTCCGCTCCGGTGC
>JALHLM010000567.1 GCA_022844585.1 Pirellulales bacterium
CGGGCCGCTGGAGTGGAGCTTGAGGAAGCTGGGGATAGGCTTGGGCACGGGATCCAACCAACAAGAGCGACCATAAATAGCACTCCATTGGTTGGGGCGAGGTTTGCGGGGACGAGGGATCGCACCGGAGCGACCGGGGTCGCGGCGAGGCGGCAACGTTTCCGCAAATCGACCAGCATCCGTAGCCGGTAGGGATTAACATCGGACAGTGTGGAAAGGAACATGAGCGAAAGGGCGCAGGTTGCTGGGGCGGTAGCGGCAGGTGGGGTTAGCGGGGTGCGGAGGACCGCTGGTTTGGAGGTCGAGGCTGCTTTGGGGGTGGTGCCGCCGGAGGGGTGGCGTCCAGTTTCCGGTTGGATCAGCGGGAGAGGTCGTCAAACACGCTCTTGAGATTGAATTCGGTCGTCCCCACCGACCATTTGATCTGATCGACCCGGCTCAGTTCGTCGTACAGGTAACCGAAAACCCGGGCGTTGGTTCCGTCGTCGTTTGCAGCGGTCATCCTGCCCGCCAGGTCGTAGGTCAATCCGATCGTGCGGATCGTGCTGGCCCCGTTCTTCCACCGCTCCTGGGTCATCCGGCCCAGGTTGTCGAACTATCGGTATGATTGGTCGACCAACGAGATCAATCGACGATCTAATCATGGTCTCTTTCCCTCCGCTACCCGGCTGAGCCAACGATCAAGACTCGACATTACCTGCCTCTCCTCCTCCTTGTTTCCGATCACCACCTTGGTGTTTAAGATTCTTGCCAACTCTTTTGCATCCCGCCGCATTTGTGCGGCATCCTGGGGTTGTTCATAGGGCCTGATATCCATTGACATTCCCTTGATATCCGCCTGTAGCCATTTGCGCGATGAACTATCCTCGTCGTGGTAAGGAGCGAGCTTGATCCCGAACCACTTATCATCGTCGTACTTAAAGGCCACGATCATGGTTCCATCGCCAAACACAGCTACGTACTTATAGACCAGGCGGTCAACGGTACCAAGGTGTACCAACAACGGATTATTACTGGGATTGGAAGCATTGCCATATGACAACAGTATATGAAAACCGACCGCCGAGGCAGCGACCAGAACACATGCACATGTCAACCAGACCAGTGTGCGTCGTGAGAGGATCATATGCTCTGTGGAACAATAACGCTATTTGAATAGCAACACAGTCGCGTAGAATGAACAGCCACCGTCGTCGGCCGCCGTTCCGTTCTTTCGGAACGGGGTCAAGCGGGTCCTTTCGTCATCATACGCGTACGGAAACGTGGTATCGTTCGTCAGCCGGTTGTTCGTGCCAATCACCTGCCAATCACCCAGTCCTGGTTGGCGGTCCGATTGCGGCTGGTGTCCGCCCGGTTCCATCATAGCGAGGGATGCTGGTGACGAGCAAATGGGCGGGGGCGGTGCAGGTCAGATCCAGATTCGCTTCACGCCGTAGGCGTCCAATCTAAAGGCTCCCCAAAACAACTTTGCGATTTCGAGACCGCTTTGTTCGCTCTGCTATCGCATTCAGCGCTACCGGGGAGTCAATCCGCCTGGTCTGAATGGCCGGCGCCGGCTGGCGCGCTGTGGGACGCTTTCTGACGGTTCTTTTGATGCTCGGCGGCGGTTGCGAACCGCGCATGGTAATTTACGGCCGCATCAACTACCGCTTGTCGTTGGGCGCCGAACTTTGCGAGATCAATCCATTCGCTGCCAGTTTTGTCCCGATGGTACACGATCTGAAGGCGGTTCTTGTCGTGCAGCGTGAAGCTGTCTACCTCCCGAAAATAGAGCGGCTGCGACCATCGGTCGTAAGTCATTTTCTCGTGATTGATTATTAGCAAGCCGTCTGCACCCTCGAAGCGAATCTCTGGAAAAGCTTCTTCCACGATGGCCCGCTCGTGTTCAGTCTCGGGCAAGAACCGATAGGGGAGCGATTTCTCGTGAAACTCGCGGAACCGCGCCTCGAATGCTTCCCACTGTTGAAGCTCCAGGTCCGCAGCGTCGGCAATGCACTGATACCAAGCGCCGTCACCCGGCGTTGCCATGAGTTGTCGAGCATCGCGTGATTCGAGTTCCACTCCTACCGCCGCCAGCCGCTGCACCAGCGGCGGATGCGTGTCGAACGGGTGCGCAGATTGCACCGTGCCGACGCTAGGATCTGACAAGAACGAAGCGGCGAACTGCGGAAACCCATTCTCAATTCGCTGTGCAACGTTCGCGGTCTGCAGCACCCGTTCCTGGTCGAACAGATCCTTCTCGATCGATTCGCGATATTTGGAATAGGCGCTAATCCGCAAGAGGGCTCCGACCATTGCGCTGGGAGAAGTGGTTTCTGCGGCGATGCGGTCGGCGCGAAATTCACGTTCACGACTGACCCTGCCCATCGACAGTTGAAACAAGCCGCGAAAACAGAGCATGAAGTAGAAAATGGGACGCGAGACGCCGCCGTCGTACAGCCCTTGCAGGTAGTTGTGGTAGCGGATCAAGAGCGGGGCGGTTTTTTTCGAGTACAGCGTGTCGTTGCCACTGAAGTGCGCCATTTCGTGGGCCAGCACCGCGTCCGCTTCGCCTCCCTGCAATTGCTTGAGTAGCGCCAGGCTGACGTAGAGCGTGCGGCCGCGGTACGTCTTATCGCCGACGGTCATTGGAAGCTCGGTGACAAAAAAATTGTCATCTATGCCGGCGACCACCTGGTCCGGCGGCACAGTGCCTACTTTGTTGCAGATGCTACGCAACTCGTTCCACAATTCGGCCGACGCATTCTGATCGAGGACTGCGCCTTCCACATTGAAGTCGCAGTTTACGGGGGCGAAGATCGCGCGAACCAGTGCGGCCACAGCGCCGAGAGCCAAGATCGCTACTACGACAATCAGCTTGACGATGTACACATGGAACCAGAGCGCTGTAATCCAGTACGACAGCGCGACTAGCATCGCCCCCTGGGCGATGGTCTGCAGCGCCGCGAAGACCCGTAGCACGTTCCAGCCCGCGGAAAGGCTCACGTATTGCGCCGTGGGCGAGCGCATGGAGAGCAATACGCATATGCCGCCGAATAACAGCACCGCCACACTGCTGACGATGCTTAGCGCCGAAAGGCGAATCATCCAACGGAACGTCGCATAGTTGAAGGCGAGTGTGGCGTCGAACGTCGAGCCGACTTCGTCATTCGCGATTAAGGTTGACACGGGGTTGTCGGTGAAGAATTTGATCGCGTCAGCTCTCTCCTGCTCGCCCAGTTGTGGGTCGGCACGGATTTCACGCAGGATCGACTGCCGCATGTCGGCGTCGAAGCTGGCTTGCGCGTGCCAGAAAAAGGCGAGCGAGACAGCGGGGATCAGAAAGATCGCCAACGCGGGCAAAACAAAGGTTTTGGTGAACCCCAACTTCGAGAACTGCTCGGACGACTCATTCATGGAATCCTCCAGTCCCGTCAGCAAAGTTTTCTCCGTCACCGGAGGATGCAAAACTCCACACGCAATCGAAAATTCGTCGATTTAGTGTATCTCGCGATTGCGATATTGTCATTGTCACGATTTCCACCGATCGCCGGAACGCTTGGCCAGTCAAGAGAGTGATCGATGTAATCGCAACCACCGCGATTTTCGGCACTTGATTATAGGCAGCGGACTTCATCGACCGCCGGCACAATGCAAGTGCGCCATGTGCGGCGGGCTAGTTGGGCGCCTGCGCGTGGCCCAGCGATCGGCGAACTCGAGACTTCGGGGCGAGCCGGGCTGAGCGATTCGCCGACGGGACTTATTCGACGGTGCTTACTCGACCGTGACGCTCTTGGCGAGGTTTCGCGGTTTGTCGACGTCGC
>JALHLM010000568.1 GCA_022844585.1 Pirellulales bacterium
GAAGATTCGCGAGTATCGCCGCCTCGGCTTCACGCATGTCCAGTTGCACGACGACGACGTCGTGCCGGCCGATTGGGACGCCGCTGAGACCGAGAAGGGGGTCAAGAAGATCAAGAAGCTGCTCGACAGCGAAGGCTTGACCGGCGAGTTCATCGCGCCGCGCCTCTGGGAGGACCCGCGCACCATCGACGGCGCTTATACCAGCAACAACAGCAAAGAGCGGCGTTACGCCCGGGACCGCTCGCGGCGTTCGATCGACATCGCCAACCTGATGGGCATCGACCTGATCGTGCTTTGGCCAGCCCGGGAAGGGACGTACATCCGCGAGGCGAAGGACCCGATTGGCTCGATCGGCCGGTTAATCGAGGCGATCAACGACATGCTGGCGCACGATCCGAAGATTCGCTTCGTCGGTGAAATGAAGCCGAACGAGCCGATGGATCAAGCGTATTGCCCGACGGTCGGTCACTTCATGGGGCTCTCGTATCGCACGGCCGACCCGGACCGCGTGGGCGTGCTGATCGAAAGCGCGCACAGCATCCTGGCCGGCATCGATCCCTCGGACGACATGGCCTACGCGCTTTGGCACAAGAAACTCTGGGGCGTGCATCTCAACGATCAGAACGGCCTCAAGTACGACCAGGACAAGTCGTTCGGCTCCGTGGACATCCGTCGCGCGTTCAATCAGGTTTGGGTGCTGGACCGCGCCGCGTACTACGACATCGGCGTCGTCGGGCTCGATATCAAGGCGATGCGCACCACGAAGCAGGCCGAGCAAACTAAGCACCTGGCGAACAGCTTGCAGATGTTTAACCACTTGCTGGAAGCGGTCCGCTCAGTGGACGTGGCCAAGGTTGAGGCCTTCCGCGATGCTCGGGACTACGAAGGGCTGGAACTTTATATCCTTGAACACTTGATGGGGCTGTAGGCGTCCGCTTGATTAGGAATCTCCATCACCCAGATTTGGCCCGCGAAACACGCGAAACATACGAAAAGTCGGCGTTCGATGGGAGGATCTCATTGAAATTATTGACGGTCACAGGCCCTCGTTTTTGAAAAACGTAGGCATTCAGCCCAAGGGAAGACCGAGTCGGACCATCCCAACCGCCACCTTTCGCGTTTTTCGTGTGTTTCGCGGGCAACTCGGGGCTTAGCAAGTTCAGCGGCACCGATGACCAGAAACCTGGCAAACTGGTTCCCGGGAGCCGTGGTTTTGGATTAGAATGAGGGCTGAGCCCGGTCAGCTTTCTGGCCGGTGGATTTGAAGTCGTATTGGTTCGTTCCCGCCGCGAGCGTCCGTCGCTCGCACCCGCCCCGCCTCCCAGCCATTTCACGCCTGTCGGCGTTGTCTCACGAAAGGCGCTGTCATGCACAACGCTTACGCGAAATCCGGCCCGCTGCGCCGACGAATTGGGCTGTTTTTCGCCTGGGTCGTTGCCGCTTGGTTTGCCAGTCCCGCGGTCGGTCAGTTACCGATTCCGAGGCTGACGGCGATCTCGCCTCCTGGCGGGCAGGCTGGGACGGTGGTTGATGTTGCGTTGTCGGCCGGCAGTGATCTCGACGAGTCCAGCCAATTGCTGTTTTCGCATCCTGGCATCACTGCCAGGCAGAAGACGGTCGATCCGGCCCCCTACCAGACGGGGCCGCAACCGGTCACGGGGCAGTTTCAGGTGGCGATCGCCGCGGACGTGCCGCCGGGCGTTTACGAAGCCAGGGCCGTGGGCGTCTTCGGCCTATCGACGCCCCGGGGGTTTGTGGTGGGGGATCAGCCGGAAGTCCTGGAAGCGGAACCGAACAACGAGCCGGCGCAAGCGCAACCGTTGGCAATCAACGCGGTGGCCAATGGCACGGCCGACGGCGAGGCGTCCGACTACTTTCGTTTTGACGCCAAGGCGGGCCAGACGCTGGTGATCGACTGTTGGGCGTATCGCATCGATTCACGGATGGATGCCACGCTCGCGGTGCTGGATGCGAAAGGCAAAGAACTTGCCCGTAGCCGCGACGAGGATGGGCTCGATCCGCGGATTGTGTTCCGCGTGCCGGCCGACGGTTCGTATACCTTGCGGGTATTCGATTACACGTTCCAAGGGGGCGCCGAGTATTTTTACCGCGTGAGCTTACGGAACGCGCCGCACATCGAGATGGTGTTTCCGCTCGCCGGCGCTCCGGGGGCAACTCAAGCGTTCACGTTGTACGGCTACAACCTGCCGGGCGGTGTCAGCGGACTTGATCCGCGCATCGGAACGGAAATGCTGGAGCGCGTGGCGGTCGAAATTCCAGTGCCGACCGTGGACGCACTGTCCGCGACGCGCGAATTGGGCGGCATTTTGGACTCTCGTACCGCGACGGTTGACCAATTCGCGTATCGCTTGCCGTCGCCGCGCGGTGCGTCGAATCCGGTGCGGATTGGGCTGGCGACGTCGCCCGTGGTAGTCGAGGAAACGAAGTCGAACGATACGCGCGAGGCGGCCCAGGTGATCGCGTTGCCGGCCGAGGTTTCCGGGCAGTTCTATCCGGCGCGCGACGTCGATTGGTACGCTTTCGAGGCCAAGGCGGGGCAGACTTATTGGATTGAGGTGATCGCCTCGCGGTTGGGGCAGAATGTCGACGCCGATTTGATGATCGAGGGAGGCGGCGGCCGCAGCGCTGACAGTGGCGAACGGCGAGCGCGGCGCGGTGGGCGTGGACGTCGGCGCGATGCGCCGGTCGAAACCCAGGGCGAAGGCGTGCAAGTGTTCGACGATACGCAGCCAGAAGTCGGTGGCGTGGCGTTTCGCACGGCGTCGTCCGATCCGATCGTGGCCTGGACCGCGCCGAAGGATGGCGTGCATCGCATCTCGGTGCGCGATTTGTTTTCCGCCGGTCGCGGCGATCCGCGCAGCGTGTATCGGCTCAGTATTCGGCCCGCTCAGCCGGATTTCCGCTTAGTCGCGACGCTCCGGCAGCCCGCGAAAGATGATCAACAGGTGGCGCCCTGGGCGTTGACGCTGCGGCGCGGCGGTTGCGACGCGGTGCGCGTCGTCGCGTTGCGACGCGATGGTTTTGACGGTCCGATTCAGGTCGGCGTGGAAGGGCTGCCGCCCGGGGTGACCTGTGCCCCGGTCACGATCGGCGCCGGTGAGTCGTCGGTGTTTTTGCCATTCACGGCAGCGGAGGACGCGGCGCCATTCGCGGGCGAGTTCCGCATCGTGGGGCGCGCGAAGATCGGCGAGCAAGACGTCGCACACGTAGCGCAAGGCGGCGATCTTCTGTTCGCCGCGCCGCAGAATCAGCAGACGCTGGCGCGGCCGCGCGTGACTTCCCGAACGGTGCTTGCCGTGGCAGGTGAAGTGTTGCCAGTCACGGTGGCGGTCGGCGCAACGCAGGTTTATGAAACCTCGCGGAACGGCAAGCTGGAAATCCCGCTCTCGGTCGCGCGGCGCGGCGAATTCAAAGGCGCCGTCGTGGTGCGGCCGCAGCAATTGCCGCGCGAGACGCAATTGGCCGAAATCACGGTGCCCGCCGAGCAGAACGCCGGCACGCTTGCCTTGGTACTCAATGCGAACACGCCGCTGGGCGAGTTCACCGTGCCGTTGCAGACGGAGACCACGATCTCGTACCGGCGCAATCCCGAGGCCGCCGCGCGAGCCGATATGGACAAGCAAGCGGCGGAAAAACTCTCCGCCGAGGCGACGGCGACGGTGGCGTCGTCGGATCAAACGCGCCAGCAAATGGAATCGCAACTCGCCGCGGCGCAGGCGACGCTTTCCTCCGCGCAACAAGCGCTTGCGGCCGCCGACCAGGCGTTGGCGGCCGCCGCGG
>JALHLM010000569.1 GCA_022844585.1 Pirellulales bacterium
GGCAAGATTTAGCGTACGGCGGCTTCGAATCCAATCTAATTGGCACCGACTTTCGCGGCGCGGTCATTGTCGGCGTCGATTTTGCTGTAACTACCTCGCGCGGCTTTTCAAAGGAACAGCTTTACTCGACCGCGAGTTTTCAGCAGCGTAATCTCGCGGGGATCAGATTGAGCAATAACGACCTGAGTGAATGGCACTTCGAGGGTCAGAACTTGATCAATGCTGACCTGCGCTACTCTAAATTCATGAACACCGACTTTTCCGACGCCAATTTGAAAAATGCAAACTTTGACGACGCAACGCTTTCAAATGCGAACTTTTCGGGCGCCATCGTGGCTGGTGCGCGGTTCTATGGAACAACATGGAAGGGGTTCGCAAAGGAGCAGCTCTACTCGACTTTAAGCTATCAGTCCCGGGAGTTGCCGAGCGTCTGGCTTTGGTACAACATTCTCGATGGTTGGGACTTTCACAATCAGAATTTGACGGCGTCAAATCTATCGTTCTCGACGTTCGTGGGAGCCAACCTGAAAGGCGCGGTGCTGGCGTATGTAAACTTGTCTAGCACGAATCTCAACGCTGCTGATTTCAGTGGCGCCGACTTGACAAATGCAACTCTGAATGGAGCCCAGCTTGTCAAAGCGAATTTTGAACGAGCTCGTCTCGTCAATGCGACGTTGCAAAGCGCGGAATTCACGGACGCCAACTTCACGGGTGCGATTTTGACAGGCGCTCAATTGGACGGCGCGACAAACAGGGGCTTTACGAAGGAACAGTTGTACTCCACCAACAGCTATCGAACAAAAAGCCTGCGGGGCGTGAGCTTGGCGCGAAATGATCTCAACGGTTGGGTCTTCCACGGGCAGAATCTAGCCAATGCCGACCTGTCGATGTCAAAACTGGCGAATGCCGACTTAAGTGGATCCTATCTCGCTGGCGTGCCATTCGTATCGTCCGACTTAACGAATGTAAATTTTCAGGGAACGCACCTGATCCAAGCAGATCTGACAGGTGCGGATATGCGGAACGCGCAGCTCGTCGACCTGAGGGGAGCAATTGTCCGCAATCTCATCCAGCCGAACGGACATCTTGCCAGTTTGAGTCTGAGGGATAACGAAGTCCTGCTCGTGCGTGATTACGATGGAGATCCGAAACACTCGCTACCTCCGATCGCGATCGAAGTCAGCGAATTGATGTCGATCGCGCCTAGTGGCAAATTGCGATTCGAATTTGAAGCCGACCCCTGGGACTCCCTCATTTCCTTCGAACCCGGCATTCCCATCGAACTCGGCGGTACCCTGGAGTTTATTTTCGCCGAGGACGTGGACGTGGTCTCGCAGATCGGCCGAACAATTCGCGTCTTCGACTGGTCCGGCGTCGACCCGACCGGCGCGTTCACGGTTTCAAGTCGCTACCCTTGGGACGTGAGCCAACTCTACACGACCGGCGAAGTGACGTTGCTACTGCCCGGCGACACGAACGGCGACCACGTCGTCAGCATCAAGGACTTCAACAACGTCGTGAACAACTTCGGCGGAACCGGCCTGGGCGACACCAACGGGGATCAGTTGGTCAATATCATCGATCTGAACAACGTGCGGAACTTTTTTCGCGTTTCCACGCCTCAGGTCGTTCCCGAGCCCAGCACCTACGCCCTCGCAACCATCAGCCTGATCGGCCTGGCCAACGTCATCCGGCGACGGAAGCGTTGCTAGTCGTTCACAAACCGAACAATCGCCGAAGCCGCGTCGAACGTTGCGCGAGCTACAGCCCCACGCCGGTCTCGATTTTAACGGGGACGGTGTAGGTCTCCACCTTGGAGTAGTACGTGATCCGCACCGTGACTTTGTCGACGGCCTTTTTCAGTCCAAAGCTCGTCTGGTAGGTCATTTCGTCGCCAAAGCCGAAGCTGCCGCCCCCCATGGATTGGTGCTCGATGACTTCGCCGTCCGCGCCGACGAATTCGAGCGACTTGATCGCGTCGCGCGGTTGGCTACTGTTGAGCGTGATGGCGAATTTGGTGTCGCCGAAGTCTTCCGGCTGCGCGGATTCGACCTTCAAGGGCACGGGGCCGACGGTGATCTCGCTGCCGGCTTCCAAGGCGACGTCCTTCTGTTCCTCGGTCTTCTCGTCGGCCCCGCAAAGGATGGCGACGGTGGCCTCGAAGTTGATTTTCATCGCGCCATGCGCCGGGACGCCGGGCACGGAAGCGGCGATTTGGCACATCTTGCCGTCCTCGCTGACCGAGGCATTGAAGGGGCCGAACGAACCGAACGAGGAGCCTCCGTCCTGCGACGCGTTCAAATCGTTGCCCTGGTCGTCCAGACATTTGGTGATCTGACTCGCTTTCGAATCGAAGCCGACGAAATGGCGCTCGCCGGAAGGGATGATGAAGGTGAGTGCTGTGCCGGCGCTCACCATCATCCCGGTCGACATCAGGCCGCTTGAGGAATCGACCGGCTTGCTGATCGCCAGGCCAACGAGTTCCACCGGCGCCGTGTCAGACTTCGGCGCGGCTGCCGCCAACTCTTTCGCGAGCTTTTGATCTGCGCTGCTGAGCTTGTCCAACGGCATCGTCACGAGTTTGCCGTCAGAGCGCTTGAGCGTGACCTTGCCGTCGACCAGCGACACGAACTCCGCTTCCACGGTGCGCTTGCCAGCGCTGTCTTTCCAGGGCCGACCGTCAGACGATGAAATCGCGGCCAGCATGGCCACTACGGCGAACGCCCAATAAATGTGCTTGATGCGAAGCATGACGGTTGCCCCTGAAGGTTGCCAAGGAGAAGAGACTCGAGCCTGCCAATCGTAGGCCGGCCCGCGAAGCGGCGAGTTTACCGTTTCGCCGCCGCGGAGAGAACCAGCGGCGCAGCTGCAGATTGAAAGTCCAAAAGCGATGGGTGCCACTGGCGGCTTGTCCGCCAGTGCCTGTGTTCAGCGCACCAACGGAACTAATGCCGCACTGACGGACAAGCCGCCAGTGGCACCCCAACTCAAACTATCTGCAGGTGCTTCTAGCGCAAGCGTTTCGCGCTGCGGATCATCACCGTCTCCGTGGGCAGGTTGCCGAACGACTCGGTGTTCTTGACCGGCACGGCGGCGATGGTTTCGATCACGTCCCAGCCGTCGATCACGCGCCCGAACACGCAGTAGCCGAAATCCTCGGCCGTGAGCGACTGGTGATCCAACTCGGCGTTGTCCGCCAGGTTGATAAAGAACTGGCACGTCGAGCTGTCGATCTGGTCGGCCGCGCGGGCCATCGAGATCGTGCCTTGCACGTTTTTCAGGCCGTTTTCGGCCTCGTTGCGAATCGGCCGCCCCGCCGGTTTCTCGGCAAGCTCCGGCGTGAACGATCCGCCCAGCATCACGTAGCCCTGGTCGATCTGGTGGAACAGCGTGCCGTCGTAGTGCCCACTCTCGACATATTTGAGGAAGTTGCGGACCGTTTCCGGAGCGTGCTCCGCGTCGAGCTCCAACGTGATCCGGCCATGCGTCGTATCGAGCGAAACTTGCGGATACAGCTCCAAAGCGGCGGCGCTCTCGCTGGCCGACGAATTGGCGACAGCGTCCGGCGCGGCTTCCGCGTCCGAATCAGCGGTGTCGACGTCGCTGCCGCCGCAGCCGCTCAAGGCAAAGCACACCGCGACGCATCCCAACCACTGATGTCCATAAAGCCTGCGCATGTCGACCCTCCTGGTCTCGGTCCATCTCGGCCGATTTGAATTCGGCCAGCTATCATCGAAAACCAAGGCGGTTTCCGCAACACCGGTTTCCGATCTTCACGGATCGA
>JALHLM010000570.1 GCA_022844585.1 Pirellulales bacterium
GTACGACGTTTACTCATGACCGACGTCAAATCCCCCTCGCTTGCGCGTCGGGCTAGTGTAGGAACCAAGATCCTCTAATCCACGAACGCAAACTCATTCGACATCAACAACACCTGCGCGAACTGCTCCCAGGCCACGAGCGGCTGGCCTTCCGTCGTCCCGCACGAGGCGACAAACTGGCAGCCGAGTTGGGTTTCATCTTCCGTCGCCTCGCGCGCGAGCACGCTCCGATAGAGCGCCTTCACCCGTTCCGCGGCGTCCGTCTTTTCCGCGATCTCCGCGCGGGCGACCAGATGTTTCGCCTGTTCGATGGAGAACGTGGAATTCATCGCGAACAACGCCTGTTGCGGCACCGTGGTCTTGGGGCGTTGCGCCGTGGAAGCGTCCGGGCTGGCGAAATCGAACGTGCGGAACAAATCCGGCAGCACCTGCCGATCGATATAGCCGTACACCGTGCGGCGCGTGGTGAATGGCTCGGCATTCAGATCGACCGGCCGCCCGCCCAACTGCCGTTCCAATTGACCGGCCGCAACCAGCAGCGAATCCCGATAGGCCTCGAACTCCAATCGCCGCGGATTCATCCGCCAATAGAGACGATTCTCCGGATCGATCTCATTTCCGTCCGCGCGTTCGAGGCTTTGCTGCCGGTACGTGCTCGACAGCACGATCATCCGATGTAGCCGCTTGAGCGATTGCCCGTCGGCGAGAAAGTTCGTGGCCAGAAAATCGAGCAACGCCGGATGCGACGGCGGATCGCTGCGCATGCCGAAATCGCTCGGATCGCGCACCAGCGATATGCCGAAGTGCTGTAGCCAGACACGATTCACCCACACGCGGTAGGTCAACGGATTATCGTGCGCCACGATCTTCTTGGCCAACTCCAGTCGGCCGCTGCCCGCTTCAAATGGCTCGACGCCGCTCACTTCGAGTAGTTCCACAAAGCGGCGCGGCACTTCCTGTTCGGGGCGACTTGGATTGCCGCGCGCGAACACGTGCGGCTTATACGGAGTGTCGTTATCGATGAGCACCATCGCCCGTTCCGGCGCATCGGGCGAGGTCACTTCCCATTCCTGCACCTTGGCCTTCAATTCCAGATAGCGCCCCTGCACTTTTTGAGTGAACAGTCGCTGCGCCACCTCTTCGTTGAAGACCGTCGGCGACTTGTTGCCATACAGCACTTGCCGCAGGGCCTCGGCCGCGGCGTCGTCGAGTTCCTTCGCGTCCGGTCGCTCTTTGAGCAACTCCTGATACCTCTGGTCGACGGCAACGAGCAACTCGCCGTACAGATTCGCGACCTCGAACATCGAGGCTGGCCGCTTTTCCAACAGCGCGGCGCGGACAGTTGCGTTTAATTCAGGCCAGGCGCCGGCTTCCAACTCGGTGAAGAGCTTGGCGGCGCGTTCGGGATAGCCGGCCGAACCTCCTTCGGCCAACCGCTTCCAGGGGCCGAGTACCGGGTGGTCCGGCTCGACCTGGCGATCCAGATAACGGCGCCAGCGCTCCACCATCCGCGGGTGCAATTCCTCGCCGTCGCTGATGACGTCGAAAATGTCGGGCAGGTCCTCGCCCATCATTTCCTTGACGACGAGCAACAGAAACTTCGTCGTCTGCGTCCGAATCTGCGCCTTGAGCGCGGTGACATTTTCTTCGTAGTGCTTCGTCAACTCATCGCGGCGCGTCTTGAGTTCGGCCTCGAATTTCTGGTACGCCTCGGTCGCCTCCGGCTTGCCGATCAGCGGCCGTTCGTCCGGCTCGTGGCAACTGGCGAAGATGCCGTACATCGCGTAGTAGTCCGCGCTACCGATCGGATCATACTTGTGATCGTGGCAACGCGCGCAACCGACCGTCAGCCCCAGGAATCCGCGCGAGACGACATCGATCCGGTCGTCGATGATGTCGTGCATGTTGTTGCTGAATCGGCGTCCGACGGTCAGAAAGCCCATCGCCGCCAAGGCTCGTTTATCGTCGCCCAACTCCAGCCGATCGGCCGCGATCTGCTCGGTGACGAATCGCTCGTACGGCAAGTCCTCGTTCATCGCCCGGATCACGTAGTCGCGGTACGTGTACGAAAACGGGTAACGGCGGTCCTCGGTGAAGACATAGCCCTTGGTGTCGGCATAGCGCGCCACGTCGAGCCAATGCCGTCCCCAGCGCTCGCCGTATTGCGGTGAACTCAACAGTCGATCCACCACTGCTTCATATGCCGTCGTCGAGGCATCCGCCTCGAAATTCATGACTTCTTCATAGGTCGGCGGCAATCCGGTCAAGTCATAGGTGACACGGCGCAACCAGGTGCGTCGGTCCACGGCTGGCGAAGGCGCGAGTCCCGCTTTTTCCAGCTCAGCCAAGACAAAGAAATCCAGCGCATTCGTTGGCCAAGCGGTATCAGTGACGGCCGGCAACGGCGGGGCCTGCATCGGTTGCAGCGACCAATGTGTCTGCCGCGCAGCGGTGATGCGCTCCGCGAGTCCCAGTTTGATTGCGGAGACTTGGGCCGCTTCCGGCCAGGGCGCGCCGAGCGATACCCATTTCTCGAGCGCCGCGATCTGCTCGTCCGGCAGTTTTTCATCCGGCGGCATTTGCACTTTGCCGTCGTAGCGGACCACGTGCAGTAACCGGCTCGCGTCGGGCGTCTCCGGCGTCACGATCGGCCCCGCGTCGTTTCCCTTCAGCATGTCCGCGCGGCTGTCGAGGCGAATGCCCGATTCCTGTGCGTCCGGCCCGTGGCATTCGACGCAGCGTTCGACGAGGATCGGCCGCACCTCGGCTTCGAAAAACCGCGTCGCTTCGGCCGCATCCGGAGTCGCATTTTCGCCCAGCGCGGGCGTCGCGAAACAGACGAGGATTCCCAGCGCGCAGGTAACGCGTCGCAATCGGCTGCTCATCTGTCGAATCTCCCCAGGTGGGTGGCCGCAACGGCGGGGATTTCAGGCGGGTGGGTCGTCCCTGATTATAAAGACCCGCCGATGGGTTTGTCCATTCAAAGGCGAGGCACCACTGGCGCAAGCCCCGACCTCCTTCCCCCCCGCTCGAATAATGAGTATCCTCGCAGCCGGAGAGGGAGCGGTGGTCGGCGGAGAGCGAAAGAAATCCATACATGAGTGAAAATGTGCAGTTTGCCGAGCGCGCCCGGACCAAAATCGTGGCGACGCTGGGTCCGGCTTGCGCGGCGGAAGACAAAATCGCCGAGCTGGTGGCCGCCGGGGCCGACGTGTTCCGCCTGAACATGGCTCACGGCTCCCGTGAGCAGCACAACGAGACCCTGCAAAAAGTCCGCCGCGTCGAACAGCGTCTGAGCAAGCCTTGCGGCCTGCTAGTGGATCTCGCCGGCCCCAAGATCCGCCTGGGCGATCTGCCGAACGACGAAGTGCAGATGATCCCGGGCGAGGAGTACCGCTTCGTCCGCGGCAACGCCGCCAGCAGTGACCGCGAGTTCACCAGCACCTACGCGCCGCTCGTGGACGAAGTCTCCGTCGGCAAGATGATCATGCTGGCCGACGGCACGATTTCGCTGCTCGTCGAGGAAAAAGGGAAGGACTTCGTCCGCGCCCGTTGCATTCAAGGCGGCCCGTTGCGCAGCCGGCAAGGCATCAACCTGCCGGGCGCGAAACTGAGCACGCCGGCGATGTCCGACGTCGATGTCGACAACGCCCTCTGGGCCGCCGACGCCGGCGCCGACTTCATCAGCCTCAGCTTCGTGCGTTCGGCCGACGACGTGCGATCGCTCAAATCGATGCTGCTGGCGCGAGGCTGCTTGGCCCGGGTGATCGCCAAAATCGAAAA
>JALHLM010000571.1:0-1512 GCA_022844585.1 Pirellulales bacterium
GCGACGTATCGTCGTCGAGTCCGTTGAGATCAATGCGAATGTTCGTCGTCTCGGTAAGCTTGGTCTGCTTGTTGTAGACCAGCACCTGGAAACTGCCATTCTCCGGCGTGAATTCCAGTCCTGCTTCGTCCAGCGCCACGGTGCTGTCACTGATGGCGAACTCACTGGTCAGTTCCTCGTGCCCCTTCAGCCCCTGGCCTGACGAAAACAGCTTGTTGAACTCGAAAATAAAGGCCTGCGAGAAATCATCGAGCCGATCGAGAAAGCCCCCCAGCACGTCGTCGCGCGATGAAACCAGGCCTTCAATCTCGCCGGAATTCGCCGTCAGCGCCGAATCGGTCTCGATGATCCGAATATCCGCCACGGCCAGGCCGCGGTCGATATCGAGCTTGGCTTCCACGAACCGCGCCGAGTTCTCGAACACCAGGTAATCGCCGCCGGCAAAGACGTTGATTGATCCGTTCGGCTGCTCGATCGACTTGATGTCGATCAACCCGGCAAGATTTCCGAGCGCCAGATTGCGCTGATCGCGCAGGCCCACCGCGTCGCTGGCCGTGGTATCTCCGCCCTCGGTGGCGGTGATGCGAATATTGAGCGTGCGAATCTCTTCGATCAGATTGTTGATCGTCAGGACGTTGTCCTTGACCTTGTCATTCAGATCGCTGCGGACTTCGCGCACACGTTCCGAGAGATTCCTGATGTCCGCCGTGAGCGTCTTGCCCTGTAAAATGGCCAGATTGCGGACGCCGATGTCTTCCGGCTGGCTCAGCACATCGTGAATGCTGCCGAAGAAGTTGTTGAGCGCCGTACTGAGATCGGTGTCGCCCAGCTCGCCGAGAATGCTCTCCAACTCCAGATACGCCTGCTCCTTGGTCTCGTTACTGACCCGGTCGCTCTTGGCGTTCCGCAGGCGCTCCTCGAGAAACTTGTCGATTTTCTGCACGACGGCGTCGACTTGCACGCCGAGCCCGAGCAGCAGTCCGCCGATGCGTTGCGTCGGCGCAGGCGAGAGGATCACCTCTTCGCGAATATAGCCCGGCGTGTTGGCGTTCGAGATATTCTGGCCGACGACTTGCAGCCCAATTTGCTGGGCGCGCAAGGCGTTCTTCGCCATCTGAATCGAGCCGAACAGCGACATCGGTCAAGCGCCCCCGCGCAGTCTCGCGGCGCTACGCCGCATCGCTAGACTGCGTGGTCTACCAAGACTCCATGCGCCTGGACGCAGTCTCCTGTTCCATATGTCGGACGTTGCCGGCCGCCGGTAGCGATAATCTCCAACATCTGCGAAAGATGTAGCAGCGTCCGCTGCACCACGACCCAGTTTGTCAGGCACTCTTGCTGCAACAGCCGCGTGCGATGTTCCGCCGCGTCGATGCTGGGCACAATGCGCAAGCGATGTTGAGTTGGTAAACTGGAAGCCAGCATGCGAATGCTGTCAGGCGGCGCGCCGTCGTTCCCGGCGCGGTCCAGCATCTCCTGCCTTTGCGACTGGCAATCCTAGATCGGAAGAGC
>JALHLM010000571.1:1522-3778 GCA_022844585.1 Pirellulales bacterium
CGCCGCGCGTTTGTCCGACAACGTCGCCAACAGATCGTCCTGGACCGACGACAGATCCGTCAAGTACGCCGCCAGCTCGTCCGTCCAAGCGTCATCCATGCGAATGGTTCCGCCGAATTCAAAGATGAATGATAAGAGATGTATGCCGAGTGATCAGTGATGAACCGGCCGTCGTTCATCATTCATCATTTGACATGCACTATTTCCGGCCCATGCTGAACAACTCAAACATCGGCCCGGTGAACTGTGCCGCGCCGTTCTCGGTCAGTTCTTCGGTCAGAATCTGATCGAACTGTTGTTGAAACACTTCCTCCCCACGCCCGCCATGAAAATAAGCCGGCTTGCCTTGCGTGCTACGCATCGCCTTGAGCAACTGCCCATAAAACACCTCGCCCACAAACTTATCAAACGTCTCACGAGCCTCATCCGGCTTCTCCGGGACCTTGGCCTGCGGCGCAGTCAATTGGCTCAAGGCCGGATGCGAAGCGACAGGCGACAGTGCAGCGTTCATTGACTTGATCCTTCGTCTAGCTGGGAGGATTCACCACGGAGACACAGAGAGGGAGGATTTGTTAACTCAGTACTTGTTATGGCACGGTCTACTTGTTGTGGCACGGTCTCCCGACCGTGACACCGTTCTGACCGAAGGTCTCCAATTCCGGACATCACTACAACTGCCATGTGTGTTCTAAATTCGAATGACTCGTCTCTCCCCCTCCGTGTCTCCGTGCCTCCGTGGTGAATCCGAATAAAAGGTCTCTTACTCAAAAATCACCCGCCCCTTCAGATTGCCGCTCCGTTCCAGCACGCGGATGATCTCGATGATCTCCGCCGGCGGGATGCGCACCGCGTTGAGCGCCTTGATCAGGTCGTCGAGCTTCGCCGTCTTCGGTCCGACCGCCGCGAACGGACTCGGCAACACGTTCGCCCCTGTTTGCACCGCGATGCCCTGCACGGTGACCAACGCCGCGCCGATCTCTACATCACCGTCGACCGCAATCGCGCCGGTCTTGGCATTGATCACCACGCGGGCGTCGACCGGCGCGTCGCGAATTTCAACCGCCAACACCTGCGCGATCCAGTCCACCGGATCGTCGCGATACTGCGGCGGAATCATCACTTCGACATTGCCTTGATTGATCGCCCGCACGAACTGATAGTCCTGACCGAACTCCGCCCCCAGTTGAAAGCGCAGCTGATCTTGAATGGAAAACACAATCTCCTGAGCGACTTGAAAGCCGGTCAGGTTCTTGTCGATCACCAGGGTGATCTTGTCCCCCTTCGAGAACACGTTGAAGAAATCCTCTTCCAGACGGCAGCCGTTCTTGATCGTGCCGTTCATAGGATTCACCGGGTCGTCGATCATGATCGCCCCTTCCGCAAAGGCGTAGACGCGATCACTCGCCGGGTTCGGTCCTTGCAACGGAGCCGTGAACAGCCGCCCGCCGGCCAGCGACTTCGCGCTGCCGATTGAACTCACTTTGCAGTCCAGCGAATCGCCCTGCCGCGCGCCTTCGGCCGGAATCGTGGCCGACACGGTGACGATTGCACAGTTGCGGGCGTTCTTCAATTCGCCTTGCCCAATCGGGTTGCCCATCAACTGCATCGCCATCGCCAGGCTGCGAATCATCGGCGCGAAGTCGCCGCCATCGCCGGTCCCCTTCAATCCGACCACAATCCCCAGCCCATGCAACGAGTTCTCTTCCTGCCCCTTAATGCGACAAATATCCTCCAACCGCATCCCGGCAGAAGCCGACACGGCCGTCGTCGCAATCAAGAGCAAAGTCAGCAACCAAACTCGTGCACGCATCATGAATTCCTCTCCAAACCTCTGCCAAACGTCCTCCGGCCTCCTGCCTCCCGCCTCCAGCCTGCTCAGAACGGACTGAACCGCTCGTACATCCGCTTGAACCAGCCGCGTTTGTAGCCATCGCGAACGGCGCCGGTTTCACGCTTTTCGATCCGCAGGTCGGCGAGCTTCTCGCTGAACACCGTGTTGTCGGGCGCGATATCTTCCGGACGCACTTCGCCGGTCAGGCGTTGTTCCCAGACCTCTTCGTTGTCGACGACTTCCTTGCGAGCTTCCAGCAGCATGTTGCCGTTTGGACGGATATCCACGACGCGGGCCGTGATGCGGAACTGCACGCCGCCGACGGTTTCCATCTCGGAGATGGCCCGGTACTGGCTGTTCAGTTCGCCCGAGACCGCGGGATCCCCTTGATCCTGCGGCGCCTTCTGAATGTCCAGCCCATCCAG
>JALHLM010000572.1 GCA_022844585.1 Pirellulales bacterium
AATTACGGATGGCGCGTCGTAGAACGCGGTCGGCGTGCCGCCGCTCAAGACAATCGAAGCCAGCATGAACACGCAGGCCATCATCAGGCCCAACGTCGCGGCGATATCCATAGTCGATACGTCCCAGACGGCAAAACCCGCGCCGCCCACCCGCGCGGAGCCAGCGCAATCCGTCAGAAACTATCGGCAGCCCAGGGCCGTCGGCACGAAAGCCGGGTAAGAGATGACGGTTGAGCAACTATGTCGCGATATGCCGCTTGCGCCGCCAGTAACGTATAGCGCACAACGCTATTGCTTCGTCACTCCGTCTGTCCACCGCACCGCAGGATTCCGCGCCGCCTTCACCTCGTCCGGGCGGCTGATCACCGTCGTGTGCGGGGCGGCGTGCAGCAACTCGGCGGGTTCTTCGATGATCGTGCGGAGAGCTTCCGCGAAGGCGTCGAGGGTTTCTTTGCTTTCGGTTTCCGTCGGTTCGATCATCATCGCTTCGCGGACGATCGGCGGGAAATAGACCGTGGGGGCGTGGAAGCCGTAGTCGAGCAGACGCTTGGCAATGTCCATCGCGGAGACGCCGCGTTCTCCTTTGACCTTCGTGGCCGAGGCGATGAACTCGTGCATGCAGCGGTCCCCTTGAGGAACCGGTAGGAACGACTTCACCTGACTCAGCAGGTAATTGGCGTTCAGCACCGCCTCTTCGGAAACGCGCCGGAGTCCGTCGGGGCCGTGCGTGCGGATGTAACAGTACGCCCGTACCAGCACGCCGACGTTGCCGAAGAACGCGCGCACGCGGCCGATCGATTTCGGGCGATCGTAGTCGAGGCGGTAAACGCCCGCCGCATCGCGCGCCACGAGCGGCGCCGGTAGGTAGCCCCCCAAGCGCTCCGTGACCGCGATCGGCCCTGCGCCGGGGCCGCCGCCGCCGTGCGGGCCGCTGAAGGTTTTATGCGGATTAAAGTGCATCATGTCCGCGCCGAAATCGCCCGGGCGCGTGATGCCCAGAATCGCGTTCATGTTCGCGCCGTCGAGATAGATGAGCGCGCCGACTTCATGCACGCGCCGCGCGATCTCGCGGATCTGCCCGTCGAACATGCCCAGCGTGTTCGGATTAGTAATCATGAACACGGCAGTGTCTTGATCGAGCTTCGCGGAGAGATCGTTCAGATCGACCGTGCCGTCCGGATTGCTCTTTACGGAGAGCGTATCGAAGCCGGCCATCGCGGCGCTCGCCGGATTGGTGCCGTGGGCGCTGTCGGGCGCGAGCACCTTGGTGCGGCGCTGGCCGAGATCGCGAAAGTACGCCGCGGCGACAAACAGCGCCGTCATTTCGCCGTGCGCGCCGGCCGCCGGTTGCAACGACACCACGGGCAACCCGGCGATTTCGCCGAGCATTTCCTGCATCTCGAAGAGCAGCCGCAGCATGCCTTGCAGCGTCTCTTCGCGCTGGTAGGGATGCAGATCGGCCATGCCCGGCAGCGCGACGAGGCGTTCGTTGCGCTTCGAGTTGTACTTCATCGTGCAGGAGCCGAGCGGATAGAAATGCGTGTCGACCGACATGTTCAAAGTCGACAAGTTCGTGAAATGCCGCACCACGTCCGGCTCCGCCAATTCCGCCAACGGCGGCGGCGCATCGGCCAGCGCCGACGGTGGCAACAGCGACTCGAGCGGTTGCTCCGGGACGTCGCAGGCCGGCAACAGCGCGCCGCGCCGGCCGGGCTTTGATAGCGTGAACAGCGATTGCGTCGCTCGGGTGTTACGCATGGGCCACCTCCCGTCGGCTGTTGACGCGCGTCAGGCAGTTGGCCCAACGGTCGATGTCGTCCTTGGTGCGTTTCTCGGTGACGGCGACCAGGAAACAGTCGGACCATTCCGGATACCATTCCCCCAGCGGCGCGCCCGCCATGATGCCCTGGTCCATCGCTTCTGCGAGCAACGTTTCCACCTGGCCGTCGGCGTCGCGAACGACGAATTCCTTGAAGTAGGGGCGATCGAACGCGGCCGAGAATCGCGCGGCGCGGGTCAACTGATTCGCCGCGTAATGCGATTTCTGCAAGCAGAGTTGCGCCGCTTCGCGCATGCCCTGTGGACCCATCAGCGACAAATAGATCGTGGCCCGCAGGGCGTACAAACCTTGATTCGTGCAGATATTACTGGTCGCTTTTTCGCGGCGAATGTGTTGCTCGCGGGTTTGCAGCGTGAGCACCATGCACGCCCGGCCGTCGCGATCGGTCGTCTGGCCGACAATACGTCCCGGCATGCGGCGGGCGAAATCCTCGCGGCAGGCCATGATGCCGAGGTACGGCCCGCCATAAGCCATCGGGTTGCCGAGCGATTGCCCTTCGGCGATGACAATATCGGCGCCGTATTCGCCGGGTCGCTTGAGTAAGCCCAGGCTGATCGGATCGACGGAGACGACGAACATCGCGCCTCGCTCGTGCGCCGCGCGGCCGATCGCGGCGACATCCTCCAGGCAACCGAAAAAGTTCGGTTGCTGCACCAGCACGCAGGCAGTTTCGTCGTCGATGCACTTCGCAAGCTCGTCGACCGAGATCGTGCCGTACGGAGCGCCGACGGTGATCAGTTCCGTGCCCAGGTTGACAAGATACGTCTCCAGGATCCGGCGATACTCCGGATGCACGCTCGCGGCCACCACGACACGGCGCTGCCGCTTCGTGGCGTGCATGCTCATCAGCACCGCTTCCGCCACGGCACTGCCGCCGTCGTATAGGCTGGCGTTGGAGACTTCCATGCCCGTCAGGCGACAGATCAGCGATTGGTATTCGAAGAACGCCTGCAGGTTTCCTTGACTCGCTTCCGGCTGATACGGCGTGTACGACGTGTAGAACTCGCCGCGCGAACTCAGCGCGTCCACCACGGCCGGGATAAAATGGTCGTAGCTCCCGCCCCCGAGGAAGCAGAGCGCGTCGCTGGCCGACGTATTCGCCGCGGCCAGTTGCTGCATGTGCGCGGTAAGTTCCAATTCCGTCATCGCCGCGGGCAGCGCGAGCGGCCGCGCCAACCGCAACTCGGCCGGCACCATGGCGAACAGTTCGTCCACGCTCTCGGCGCCAATCGCCGCGAGCATCGCTTGTCGATCTTCAGGAGTGTTAAAGAAATAGGCCATGGAGTGGAGCGGAAGGGTGATGTTGTTGGACCGGCGGGAGGAGTAAAGGAGTAAAGGAGTGCGCGGAAGCTTCTTTACTCCCCTTCTCCTTTACTCCTTTACTCCTTTACTCCTTTACTACTCCCCTAATGCGCTTCTTCGCTGCATTGCTTCTCATAGTCCGCCGCGTTCAACAGTTTTGACAACGACGCCTCCTCCGCCAGGCGGACTTTGATCATCCAGCCTTTGATGTACGGGTCTTCGTTCAACACACCGAGGTCGCTGGCGAGACCGCTGTTGACTTCGATCACTTCGCCGGTGACGGGGCTGTAAAGATCGCTGACCGCCTTTACCGATTCGATTTCGCCGAACGGTTCACCCGCCTTCACGGTTTTGCCGACCGCGGGGAGTTCGATGTAGACCAGGTCCGTCAGCGCTTCGACGGCGAACGCCGAGACGCCGATCGTGGCGACCTTCGTGGCGTTGTCGACCTTGACCCACTCGTGCGTCTTGGCGTACAGCAAATCGTTGGGAGTCACGGCGCGGTTTCCTTACTTCTGGCGACGATAAAAGGGAAGTTTCACGACCCGGGCCGCTTCTCCGCGGCCGCGAATGTCGACGAGCAATTCCGTATTCAGCGCGGCGTGTGCGCGATCGACGTAGGCC
>JALHLM010000573.1 GCA_022844585.1 Pirellulales bacterium
GCGAATCAACGTCGGCTCCACTCCGGCTTGCATTTCCTGCAACGTCGCGGCGAATTTGAAGCTGTGCGCCGGTACGACGCGGTCGTCGTGATCGGCCGTTGTGACGAGCGTCGCCGGATACTTCACGCCAGCCTTGAGGTTGTGCAACGGCGAATAGGCCAGCAGCGATTTGAACTGTGCGGCGTCGTCCGACGAGCCGTATTCCGGTACCCAGGCCCAGCCGATGGTGAACTTGTGGAACCGCAGCATGTCCATCACGCCGACAGCCGGAATGCAGGCGCCGTAGAGATCGGGCCGCTGTGTCATGCACGCACCGACCAGCAAGCCGCCGTTGCTGCCGCCGAAGATGGCGAGCTTTTCTTTGGACGTGTAACGCTGGTCGATCAGGTATTCCGCCGCGGCGATGAAGTCGTCGAACACGTTTTGCTTGCGTTCTTTCATGCCGGCCTCGTGCCACTCGCGGCCATATTCGCCGCCGCCACGCAAGTTCGGCAACGCATAGATGCCGCCCATCTCCATCCACACGGCGTTCGTGACCGAATAGCTCGGCGTCAGCGAGATATCGAAACCGCCATACGCATAGAGCAGCGTGGGATTCGTGCCATCAAGCTTGACGCCCTTCTTGGCCGTGATGAACATCGGCACCTTGGTGCCGTCTTTGCTTTGATAGAACACCTGTTTGGTTTCGTAGCGGCTAGAATCGAACGCCGTCTTCGGCGCGCGGAATACGCTGCTTTCGCCTGATTTCAGGTCGTAGCGATAGATCGTCGCCGGCTGCGTGAAGCTGACGAACGAATAGAACGTCTCGTGCTGATCGCGCCGCCCGCGAAAGCCGCCGACGGTGCCGATGCCCGGCAGATCCACCGTGCCGAGCGCCTTGCCGTCTAGTCCATGCACCTGCACCTGGTTGTAGGCGTCCTTCATGTAGACGGCGAAGAGCCGGTCCCCCACGACGCTGGCCGATTCCAAAACGTCGTCCCCTTGGGCGAGAATTTCCTTCCACGCGGTCCGTTCGGGATGCGCGGTGTCGATCGCCACGACGCGGCTGCGCGGGGCGTCGAGATCAGTCTGCACGTAGAACACGCCGCCGTCGTTGGCGACGAACTGGTACTTGGCGTCGAAACCGGTCAGCAACTCCACGACCGACGAGCCTGGCTTCGACAGGTCCTGATAGAACAGTTGATTCTTGCGCTCCGTGCCGCGCGTGACGGTGATGATCAGAAACTTACCGTCCTCGGTCACCTCGCCATCGAAGCCCCATTCCTTTTCATCAGTGCGATGATAGGTGAGCACGTCCTCCGCTTGCGGCGTGCCGACACGATGGTAGTACAGCTTCTGAAAATAATTCGTGTCGGTGAACTTGGTCTCTTCGTTCGGCTCGTCGTACCGGCTGTAGTAAAAGCCGTTTCCGTCTGGCGTCCAGGACGCGCCGGAGAACTTGATCCACTTCAGGTGATCTTCCAGGTCTTTGCCGCTTTCGACGCTGCGGACTTTCCACTCTTGCCAATCGGAACCCGACGCCGCGAGGCCATAGGCCAGCGATTTTCCATCATCGCTCAACGCTGTGCCGCTGAGCGCCACGGTGCCGTCTTCGCTCAACGTGTTGGGATTCAGCAACTCACGCGGCTCGCCGTCGAGCGCGTCCGAGACGTAAATCACGCTCTGGTTTTGCAGGCCGTCGTTGCGGTCGTAGAAATATTTTCCGCCGCGCTCCGCCGGCAGGCCGAAGCGTTCGAAGTTCCACAGCTCCGTCAGCCGCTCTTGAATCCGCGCGCGCTGTGGGATGGCGGCGTAATACTTGGCCGTCAAGTCTTGTTGTGCTTTGACCCAAGCGCGCGTCTCCTCGCTATCCGGGTCTTCCAGCCAACGATATGGGTCGGCCACCTGCGTACCGTGATACTCGTCGACCTGGTCGCTCTTCCGCGCCGCGGGATACGTCCACGTCGCGTCGCCCGTCTCAGGACGGTCGGCGGCGCGGGCCGGTTCAAGGTGGTCCGACATGGTCAACATCCACCCTGCGCCGACGACGGCCGACACGAAAAGTGCGACGGGTCCTGCACGCATAATTCACCTGGCGAAATGCGAAAGAGTGTGGTGTGGGTCATCGCGGGAATTATAGCGTATCACTCGTACAAAATAGAGCCGGAAGCGTCCGCGTTCGGACGACGCCAAGAGCTTGGTCACGATTATGGCCGGCGGTTGCTTGGCTGCCGGTCGGCCCACCGTTAGAATCACGCTCAAACTCACCGGAAATCCCTTTGGATAAGGCGTTCGCCATGAAGTCCTGGCTTCTGATGTTCGCGTTGCTCGTCGTGGCCACTTACTCGCGCACGGCGACTGCACAAGACGAAGCCCCGACGGGCGCCGCCTTTTCTAATCGTGTTGAAGCCTTGCCGTTTCCACCCGATGCCCGGGAAATCGTGTTTCACGACACTTTCGACATGGTGAGGTTCCAATCCGGTTCGTCCTTGAACGCATTGGCCGCGTTCTATCGCCGAGAAATGAAAATCCGGGGCTGGACGGAAGACGCCGACGTCGCGGACAGCGATGAGGAATCTGCGGCGATGACGTTCGAGCACGACGACGCGTCGGTCGAATTGGAACTCGACCAGGGCTCCGACGGCGTCGATGTAAGCCTGGACGGAGAAGGACTCGATTTCAGCTTGTGCAGCAACCCCGCCGCGCTGGTTGCCGCCGGCGTGCCGCAACCGAGCGCGTGCCTGTATTTGCAACGCGAGATGCCGCTCCCCGATCAGATCCAAGACGAATATTATCGCAGCGACGCGCGCCATTTCAAATCGCCGCTCGAGTTGCAGGCAGCGTTCGATTTCTACTTGAAGGCGCTCAAGTCCGATGGCTGGCGTGAAACCCGCAAGCCGCTCACCACCGACGATCGCCGCTACACGGAATTCAAGCGCAAGGCCGTGGAAGTGAGCGTCAATATTTTTTCCGACGATGTCGGCTCGCGAATCATCCTATCTTACGAAAGTGATATCACGGAACCGGTCGTCCCGCCGCTCGCGGAAGTCGCCGGGTCGACGCCCACGAAGAAGACTCCGGACGAGCCAGGCGAACCCAGCGAGCCGATGACGGCGCCGACCGAGATTGTCGCCATCGACGTCTCCAAGAACACCGGTTCGGCGACGGTGACGCTCGGCGCGAAGAAGTACGTCTTCAAGCACGTGGTGGCTTATCGTACGAAGTCCGACTCCGAAGACACGACGCAACTCTTCTTTTGCGATCGCGCGATCCCGCTGCAAAAGCTCCAGGCCACGCTGGCCAAGGAAGACAGCGTCAGCATCAGCGATCTCTTCACGTCCGGCTTCCCGGAGTACCTCAACATTCAGTTGAACGAATACCTGGGCTTCTCGTTCAACGCCGACGGGGCCGGCATCGGGAACAGCTTCGAAGACCCGATCAATGAGCTCAAGGTCGAAGACGGGCGCGTGCAAGGCTCGATCAAAACCCGCGAGCCGATGGAATTCTTCGACGAGAAGTTCACGATTTCGGCCACCATTAACGCGGCGATCATCACGCCCAACACGCGTCTCGGCGGCGCGCCGGCGCCACCGAAAGTCGCCGCTCGGGAATCGGAATTCTCGGACACCGAAGTGTTGCTTCCCGAAGGCGCCGGCAATGTGCAAGGCGAAGGGACTAAGTATTGCAAGACCACGCACGCCCAAGTCGACCTGCCACTGAAGGCCGTCGCGGAGTTCTATCGCAAGGAACTGACGTCGAAGGGTTGGAAAGAACAAAATGCC
>JALHLM010000574.1 GCA_022844585.1 Pirellulales bacterium
GCGCCGCGGGGTGGGCCGCGACGGCGCGGGTCGGGCTCGGCAGCGGTCAGGCGACCGGCGCCGGAGGAGTCGCACTCACGATACGGCGCGAGCTCTTGCGGGCCGCATGGGGATGCTTCGAAAGCGGGCGATGATTCTCCAAACCTTCGATGCGCAACGTCAGACCTTGCTGTTCGAACTCGCGCTCCAGCTCGTGCAGCTTTTCCATCACCGTGTGATCGACGAGCCGGCATTCGGTCATGTCGACGACCACGTGCTTGCCATGCACGAAGCCGGCGTTGACGACCTGCCGGCGGAAGGGAATCCAGTTGCTGAACACGGCCGAGTAGGAAGCAATGATGCGATAGGTCTCGGGATCATCTTCCACGACTTCCAAATACGGCTTGAACACGCTGCGAACCGGCAGGCCGTTGAGCAGGTGGATCGCCAGCTTCACCGCGATGCCGATCGCGACGCCCGCCAAGAGGTCGATGCCCAGCACGCCGATGATCGTCGACAGGTAGACGACCAACTGCTCGGGGCCGACCTTGAACACATGGACGAATTCCCGCGGATGGGCCAAGCGAAAGCCGGTGTAAATCAGCATTGCCGCCAGCGCCGCCAGCGGGATGCGATGAATCACCATCGGCAGGAAGGTCACGCAGAGCAACAACAGCAAACCGTGAAACAGGTTCGCATACCGCGTACGGGCGCCATTGTCGATATTCGCACGGCTGCGGACGATCTCGGAAATCATCGGCAACCCGCCGATGAACGAGACGATGAGGTTGCCGACGCCGACCGCCATCAGGTCTCGATTCAGATTCGTCTTCCGCTTCCAGGGATCGAGCAGATCGACGGCCTTGGTGCTCAGCAACGATTCCAGGCTACCGATCAACGCGTACATCGTGATCCAGTACCACGCGAAGCCATGCTGCAGCGCCGAGAAATCAGGCGTGGCGATCGATTGAAAAATCGCAAACACCTGCGGCTTGACGTCGACCAGGTTTTTTTCGCCTACGCTGAACAGGTGATTCTGAAACGTGTAAGTGTGCTGGTGCGTGAGATCGAAGTACATGCCCAGCGGAATCGCTACTAACACCACGATCAACTGCCCCGGCAGCATCTGCACGAACTTGTTCTTGATCAGCGGCTTGCCAAACAAGATCAGCAGGCTGATGGCGCCAATCAGCGCGATTTCCGGATTGACATTCATCAATACGTGCGGCAGTTCGCGAATCAGCTCCAGAGGCTCTTTAGGAAGCGTTTCGGTGTATCCCGCCGCAACGGGAATCTGCTTGGCCATGATGATCACGCCGATCGCGGCCAGCATGCCGTGAACTGTCGTGGTGGGAAAGAACTCGCCCAGCACGCCGGTTCGCATCACGGCGAAGACGATTTGAATCGCCGCCGCGACAACGCCGACCGCGAGCGCCATGCGATAGGCCGCCGCGGCGTCGATGCCGAGATCGTTCTGGAACTGCGTCACGCAACCGACCGCGATCACGATCAGACCGGCGGCCGGACCTTTGATCGTCAGTTCCGAGTTGCTCAGGAATGCGCCGACGATGCCGCCGACGATCGCCGTGAACACGCCCGCCATCGGCGGATAGCCTGAAGCGATCGAAATCGCCAGGCACAACGGCAGGGCGATCAGGAACACCAGGAATCCGGAGAGCAAGTCATACCGGATGTACTTGGTCAGATTGCCGAGCGTGCCGTGAGGAATTTCCTCAGCAACGGACGAGCGCGGCGCGGAACTAGCCTCGGTCATAGTCAGGGCTTCTCAGCAAGAGGTTTAGGCAAGCGGCGGTGAGGCAGGGAAACGTGTGCGTGTTGACCAATTCCGCCGAGTCGGCCGATGTGCGTCACTCGCACATCCACATTTCATCGGTCAAGGCTAAACTCGATACGCAGTCGCGTCCAAGGGCGGTCGGATTAAAAGAACTTAATGAAGCCCTGTCGTGGCCCCATCACGGGGCCTCTGCTACTCTTTAAGCAGTGAGTTGAAAGCCGATTGCTGGCGTAGCGAAAGTGCGTGGAATGGTTGCGATGAACATTCTCGTCGTCGAAGACGAAAAGGTGCTCGGCAAGGCGCTGTTGCGCGGCCTGCAAGAGTCGGGACATGAATGCGTCTGGTCGCAAAACGGCGCCGAGGGATTGCAACTCGCCAAACAAGGTGCGTTCGACGCGATTGTGCTCGATCTGATGTTGCCCGACGAACACGGCCTGAACATCCTGGCCGCGTTGCGCGACACCGGCGACGCCACGCCGGTGTTGATTCTGACGGCGCTCGGCTCGGTGGACGATCGCGTGCGCGGTCTCGACAGCGGCGCCGACGACTATCTCACCAAGCCGTTTGCATTTCCGGAATTGCTCGCGCGCTTGAACGCGCTCTCGCGCCGCGCTGTGACGCGTCCGGCGCTGGCGTTTTCGATCGGTCCGTTGCAACTCGATCTCACCACGCGGCGGGTGACCCGCGAGGGAAACGAGCTGGAACTTTCTCCGACGGAGTTCAGCATCCTCGGCTTTTTGATGCGGCATGGCGGCCAGGTGGTCACCCGGAAGATGCTCAACGAGCACCTCTGGGGCGAGGACTGGGGCGGCATGACCAACGTGATCGACGTGCATATCAACCACCTGCGACGTAAAATCGATCGCGGGTATGATGCGCCGTTGATTCACACGGTCCGGGGCCGCGGCTATGTTCTTCGAGAGATTTAATCAGGCGCGTCGCACGCTGCGCTTTCGCCTGATGGCGTGGAACGCCTTCGTGATCGTGCTCACGGCCTCGGTGACGCTCCTGGGACTTCGGGCCGGCGTCAAACTCGCGATCATTCACGAGATTGACCGTGTGCTTGTGGAGGACATCTACGAGATCGAATACACGCTCGTGGATGCCGGCGCCACGGCGGAACAATTGCGCGACGCTGCCGCGCCAGGCACGAATGCCAAAGTGAGATCGTTGCTGGAAGGCCTGGAGCGCAAGGCGCGCGGACATGAACAACATGGTTGGTTCGTGCGCTTGTTCGACCCGCAAGGCAAGCAAGCTTGGGCCAGCGAGCATGCCCCCGCGAACATCGATGCCCTCTTGACCGGAGTCGACTTAGAGCCCGTCTCGGCATTCGCCTACCGCGTCGTGCAAAATCGGCAAATGTCCGAGGGCTTTTCTCCGCTGCAGGTCCAGGTGGGGGCGTCGACCGAATTTGTCGCCCGCGACATGGCCCGCATCGATCGCCTCGTCGCCATCTGCGTCGGCTTCGTGCTCGTGCTGGGGCCAGCGATCGGCTATTGGCTCGCCGGGCGCGCGATCGATCCGCTGGCGGAGATCATCCACACGACGGCGCGGCTGCGCCCGACGAAACTCGATGAACGGCTGGCCGAGCACCGCACCGGCGACGAATTGGATCAACTCGCCCGCACGATCAACGGCTTTCTAAATCGCATCGCCGCGTACCTGGAAAAACGCCGCGACTTCCTGGCGAACGCCGCGCACGAGTTGCGCACGCCGTTGGCGGCAATTCGCAGCACGGCGGAAGTTTCCCTGGGCGCCGACCGCAGCGTCGAGGAGTACCAGGAATTGCTTGTTGAGGTGATCGACGAATGTTCGCTGTTGGAAGGCCTCGTCAATCAACTGCTGCTCTTAGCCGAGACCGAAAGCGATCGCCTGCGAATCCATGGAGAACGCGTCGATCTGAGTTCCGTTGCGGCGAAGGCGGTCGGCATGTTTCAGGCCGTGGCGGAAACGAAGGATA
>JALHLM010000575.1 GCA_022844585.1 Pirellulales bacterium
GATTCCGTGCAGTTCCAACGGGCTTGCATTGAGGACGCCCCTCGCGCGGCGTAAGATAAAGGAGTTCCCCCTCAAATGATGCCGCGCTAGGAGGCCGATCATGACGTTTCGCGGGATCATCGGTGCCGTAACGGCTGTGGCGGTCCTATTGACGCCCTGCCGCATACTCTGGGCCCAAGCCGCCGACAAAGACCTCGACCCCACTGCCGTAAGCGAGTCGATCGACCGCGGCGTCCGCTTCTTGAAAAGCGAACAAGGCCTCAACGGGAGTTGGTCGGAATACGGCGGGCAAACTGGGGCCAAGACGGCTTTGGTGACACTGGCGCTGTTGAGTTGTGGCGTGAAAAGCAGTGATCCAGCGGTCGCCGCGGCCCTGAGGCACTTGCGCACACTGCGCCCGCATCAAACCTACGCAGTCTCGTTGCAGACGATGGTCTTTTGCGCGGCGGAACCCAAGAAGGACATCCTATCCATACAAGAGAATGTCCGCTTTTTGGAACAACAACAGATCGCGGGTGGCCAACGCAAGGGATCGTGGGGCTATCCAGGCAATGTCGGCGATAACAGTAACTCGCAATTTGCGCTCTTGGCTTTGTATGAAGCCGAGCGTGTCGGCGTCGCCGTCAAGCAACAGACCTGGCGCCGCGCGTACGACTACTGGATCGCAGCGCAGATGCCCGACGGCTCCTTTGGCTACATGATGCGGGGCGATCCAAGTCTGGTAGGAACCGCAAGCATGACTTGTGCGGGAATTGGCGCCTTAGTCATCACCTCCGGCGAAGTCAGTGCGGGCGACGCCACCGCGATTGGCGGCGAAGTGCAGTGCTGTGGCAACCAGAACAACGACGACGCGATCGAACGGGCCGTGGCCTGGCTCGCCCGTAACTTTCAGGTCGATTCGAATGCCGGAGATCCGACCAACAAGTGGCTGCTGTACTACCTGTACGGCGTCGAACGCGTCGGCCGTTTGACGGCCCGACGGCACATCGGCGACCACGACTGGTATCGCGAAGGGGCGAAGTTCCTGGTCGACCATCAAGACAAGGTCGGCGGCGGTTCCTGGCAGCGGGACGATCCGACGCGCGTGGAAAGCGACAAAGTGATCGCCACGAGTCTGGCCCTGCTGTTTCTGTCCAAGGGGCGGCGGCCGGTGCTGATGTCGAAGCTGGAGCACGAGCCGAACGGCGATTGGAACAACCATCGCCGCGACGCCGCACATCTGACCAGCTACGTGGAAAAACAATGGCGGCGCGACCTCACCTGGCAAGTGGTTAGCGCGGAAAAAGCGTCGGTCGACGATCTGCTGCAGTCGCCCGTGATTTACATCTCCGGCCGCGAAGCGCCGGAGTTATCGCAGCCGCAGATCGAACGGTTGCGACGCTATATCGAAGCGGGAGGCTTCATTTTCGCCGAGGCTTGCTGCGAGGGAAAAGAATTCGACACCGGCTTTCGCGACATGATGGAGCGGATGTTTCCGGAAGAGGAGTATCGCCTGCGCCTGCTGCCGCCGACGCATTCGATCTGGAGCGCCGAGGAACGCGTCGACCCGGAATTTGTGCGACCACTGTGGGGCATCGATTTCGGTTGCCGGACCAGCGTCGTCTATTGCCCTGAGAATTTGTCGTGCTATTGGGAACTCGACCGGCCGGAGCGGCAAGAGGAGTACGACGCGACGGTCCGGAAACAAATCGCCGCGGCGAATTCGATCGGCATCAACGTCTTGGCCTACGCCACGGGGCGCGAGCTGAAATTCAAGGACGAGATTCCTTCCGTAGTGATCGGCGACGGCCCGGCAGATGCCGGCGAACGGGGCACGCTGCGCTTGCCAAACCTGGTCCACGCCGGCGGTCACGACGTCGCGCCCGGGGCGCTCTCGAACCTGCTGCGCTTCGTCTCGCAGAAGTCGGGCGTCCGCGTGAGCACGGATCAACGCGAGGTGAGCCTAAATGATCCCAAGCTCTACAACTATCCAATCCTGTTCATGCACGGCCGGAATCAGTTCCAACTGAAAGAGGACGAGCGGCAGCAACTTCGTTCGTTCCTGGACCGCGGCGGCGTGTTGATCGCCAACAGCGTCTGTGCCAGCGAACCGTTCGCGGCGTCGTTCGAGGCCGAAATGCGGGCGATCTTCCCCGAGCACGCCCTGCAACCGATCCCGGGCGATCACGAGATGTTCACCGGCGCTTACGGCGGTTTCGAACTACCGCAAGTGACCCTCCGTCGCCCCGCCAGCCGCGCCGCCGGCAGCGACCGCCCGGCCACGGTGGACCTCATCACCACGCCGCCACGCCTGGACGGCCTGCAAATCGACGAGCGCTACGCTGTGCTCTTCTCGCGCTACGATCTGAGCTGCGCCCTGGAAAAACACGACTCGCTGGAATGCGAAGGCTACACGCGCGAAGACGCAGCCAAGATCGGGCTGAATCTCATCATGTACGGGATGCAACGGTAGTAAATGACGAATGTCGAAATCCGAATGACGAATCAAATCCGAATGTCTGAATGACGAATGATTGTGATTCGGACGCTCGCAGCAAGTCATTCGTCATTGAAGCATTCGACATACATTCGTCATTCGGATTTCGACATTCGTCATTCCCACATTCCCTCAATATTCCATCTTCGGCGGCGACGTCCTGGTAATCGGCACGTCAATCAGTCTCGGCCGGTCGCTCTTCCATGATTGTTCGAGCGCCGCGCTGAGTTGATCCGGTTCCGTGATGCGTTCCGCTTCGACGCCCAGCGATTTCGCCAGCGATACCAGGTCGATCTCCGGCTCGGTGATTTCCAGCGATTCATATTTGCCAGCCAACGCGTGCGGGAGCTGCAATCCGCGCGCGCCGACTTTGAGAATTTGGTATTGCGCGTTGTTGGCGATCACGAACGTAACGGGGATGCGATGATGCGCGGCGCTCCAGAGGCCCTGGATGCCGTACATCGCGGCCCCTTCGCCGAGGATCGCCAGCACCGGGCGATCGGGCCAGGCGAGCTTGGCACCGATCGCGCAACCCAGTCCCCAACCGAGCGCCCAACCACGGTGAGCAAAGTAACCGGTCGTATTGCGATGCGCGCCAAGCCGCTCCAGATACGTGTTCGTCGTCGTGACCGCCTCTTCGATCACGGCCACGTTCTCGGGCAGCACTCGCGCGATGCTGCCCATCATGGCCAATGGCGTTAGCGGACGGGCATTAAGCTGCGCGTCGAATTCCACTTTCAACTTCGTGCGCTGGGCCGCGTGTTTGTCCTCGCGTGATTGTCGCCGTGCCTTGGCTTGCGCGACCTGCGTCTCGTTCATCACTGAGGCTAAGAGCGCATCGAGTTCCGCGAGCCCGGATTTCGTGTCGCCCAGCAGGCCGACTTCCACCGGATAGTTCTTGCCAATCTGCCAGGCGTCTTCGTCGAGGTGAATCAGGCGAATGTGTTCCGGGATCGCCCGCGACGGTTCGTGGTAAACGTATTGCCGCAGCAAATCCATGCCGCAGACGAGCAGGACGTCGAACTCGGCGAGACGTTCACGCACCTCGGGCGACCAGAGCGGCAGGCATTGGCCGTAGAGCGCGTGATCGGCCGGAAAGCCGAGGCGCCCGTGCGTGGTGCCGGATTCCGAAATCGCCGGGGCGCCGAGCCGTTCCGCGATCGCCACGAGTTCTTGCGTCGCGTTGCGTTCCACGACGCGACTGCCAGCCAAAATGCCGGGGTTTT
>JALHLM010000576.1 GCA_022844585.1 Pirellulales bacterium
AGAATTTGCGGCCCACAAAAAAACACAGGGAAGCGGCCCCTAGACCGCTTCCCTGTTGTGTTGCTGCGACGACTACACTGCGCCGCCCTGGCCGGACGGCGCCGGGTGGGTTAGTCCTGCTTCAGGACGACGTAACGGTTGCCGCGCTCCGTGCGCACTTGCAACAAGACGCCTTCCCCCAGCGACTTCGCGTTCACGGCTTCCTCGAATTCCGCCACGTTGGTTACCGGCGTCTTGCCGACCTTGAGCACCAACATCCGTTCCTGCAAACCGGCTTCGGCGGCCAAACTCTCCGGCTCGACGTGCGTGATCACCACGCCTTCGAAACCTTCGAAGTTCAACTGCCGCGCCACGTTGCGATCCAGGTCCGCGACTTCGATGCCCAGCGGATTGTCTTTCGCTTTCGCGACTTCTTCACGTTGCTCTCGGCGACCTTCGTTCCGGTCGGGGCGACCGAAGTTTTTCGGCAACGTCTGCGCCGTCACGGCGAGCGTGACTGTCTTGCCGTCGCGCAACACTTTGACTTCTTGCTTGGAGCCCAGCGGGGCACGCTCGACCAACGCTTGCAGTTCGCGCGGGTCATGCACTTGCTTGCCGGCGAACTCAACGATCACGTCCTGATCCTGCAACCCAGCCTCGGCGGCCGGCGTGTCCGGATAGACTTCCGAGACGATCACGCCGTTGGCGTCGATGCCCAGTTGCTGCGCCAGATCCGCGTCGACTTGTTGGATGCCGACTCCCAGATAGGCCCGCGCGACCGTGCCCGACTCCGAGAGTTGTTCAGCCACCCACTTCGCCAGACTGATCGGCACGGCGAAACCAATGCCCTGATAACCGCCGTTGTTGGAGGCGATGGCCGTGTTGATGCCGACCACTTCGCCGCGCAGGTTCACGAGCGGTCCGCCGGAGTTGCCCGGATTGATCGCCGCGTCCGTCTGCAGGAAGTTGGCCCGTTCCACCTGGCCGAGCAAACGACCCTTGCCGGAGATGATGCCGGCACTCACGGTCTGTTCCAATCCAAACGGGTTGCCGACCGCGATCACCCAGTCGCCGATTTCGAGCGATTCCGAATCTCCCAACTTGGCCGCCGGCAACGTGCCCGCGTCCTTGATGTGGACCACGGCGAGGTCGGTATCCGGATCGACCTTGATGTCGGTCCCCTTGAACACGCGGCCGTCGGACAATTCGACGGTGACTTCATCGGCGCCTTCGACGACATGGTTGTTCGTCAGGATGATGCCGGAGCTGTCGATGATCACGCCGGAACCGAGCCCGCTCTGACGCGGCACGTTGCGGTCCAGCTTGAAGCCGGGATTGTCGCGGAAGAAATCTTCGAACGGCGTGCCGCGGAACGGGTTCTCGCCGTTCTCCGACATGCCTTCCATCGTCTTAGCCTTCGTCTCGCTGCGAATGGTCACCACCGTTGGGAGGGCAATTTCCGACGCGGTGCGAAACGCCTTCGACAGACCTTCGGCGTGTTCGATCGCCGCAGTGTCGGGCCGCTGCGCGGTCTGCGCTTGAGCAATTGCCAACGCGCCGCCGTCGTAATAGCTCCAGCCGCCGCCGATGGCCGCCAGGGCCGCCGCGGCGAGTCCCCAACGGGTTTTGCTTGATGTCGATCGTTCCATAATTCTCTACCTCCGATTGCTGAGAATGCCTCGTGTTCCCTTCCACCGCTCGGCGAATGCCCGCGGGTTCCTTGGATCACTGTTGGCGAATTCGTGGAGAAGTCGCACTGGTAAGAGTTACGCGGGTGCACGCGGTTGGTTCATTCCGGCGTTCCAAGTCCATTCCGTGTCCATTCCGTGACTTAGCCTTTCGTAGCACCGCGACGACTCTTATTCGGCGAGCCCTCGATGTTATTACGGATCGTTGCCGCACCACCGTTCTGTCTTGCGAAATGAAAACTCCTTCACCTGACCCCGCCCGCAGGGGTCTCGGACCGGCCAGATTGCGGAAACACACTGTGGCAGTTAGACTTACGTAAAGCCTACCCCATTTTCCATCCCCCACCGTCGAGTTTTATCGGATGCCCGATATGAGTGAAATCGAACCGGTCGACGCCGGTCGGGCGCTGGAAGAGCGCTGCGAAATCCGGATCGGCTATGTGTTCAAGAACAAAATGATGCTCCGCTCGGCGTTGACGCACGCCTCCGGCGCCGATCATCTTCTGGCGTCGAACGAGCGGCTGGAATTTCTCGGTGACGCCATCCTTGGCGTGATCATCTGCGAGAATTTGTTCCACGCGTTTCCGGATTTGCTCGAAGGCGATCTGACGAAAATCAAATCGGTCGTCGTCAGCCGCCAGACCTGTGCGAAGATCAGCGAGCAGCTCGGCCTGGAAGAGTTCTTGATCCTCGGCAAAGGCATGACCACCCACGCGGTGATCCCCCCGTCGTTGCTGGCGGACGTCTTCGAGTCCCTCGTGGCAGCCATCTATCTCGATGGCGGCGACGAGGCGGCCCGAGCCTTTGTCGAAAAGCACATGGAGCCGGAAATCGAACGCGCCGCCGGCGGCGAGCATGTCAGCAACTTCAAATCGTTGCTGCAGCAGATCGCCCAGCGCGAATACTCGATGACGCCGACCTACCAGTTGCTCGACGAAAAAGGCCCCGACCACAGCAAGTGCTTCAAAGTGGCGGCGCAAGTCGGCCGCAACCGCTACCAGCCCGCCTGGGGCCGCAACAAAAAAGAAGCTGAGCAACGCGCCGCGCGTAACGCGCTGAGCGAACTCGACGGCGAGCCGATTCCGTACCCGTCGGAGTAGAACGCACTACACTAGCCCGTAGCGCCAGCGAGGGAGAGTGGATGTCGGTGAAGATCAAATCGCTTACGCCAAGCGAGCCGACTTGTCAAAGCGTCAGCTCGGCGTTTTCGTCGACGCATCATCGGCGTCCTCACTCCCTCGCTGGCAGCGGCGAAGGCGACTACTTCAGCCCCCCTTTAGCTGATCTTCTACGGCAAGGCGGGTTTGGAGTACTAGAGGACGTTTCGGGAGGAGGGAATTGCGACTGTTCTTTAGGGAGGGTCGGGGGCATGGACGCTCGGCAGCTGCGTCGGTTGAAGCCGGAGTTGGATTCGTTTTTGGATCGGTACGTGCCGAGGTTCGGTCGCGTGGAGAATCACGAGCATGCGCGCCGGTTCGTGCAAGGCTTGTTGGCGGGAGGCGAGCGGCGCAACGTGGAGAACATTGCGGAACAGGTGGACGGCGGCGAAGTGCGGACCTGGCAGAAGTTCATCGCCCAAGGCGTCTGGAAGGATGACGACGTGTTGGCCGAGCTGCGGCGCGACATCGTATCGCGTTGGGGAGACGAGGAGGCCGTGCTGAACGTCGATGAAACCGGCTTTCCGAAACAGGGAACCAAGTCCGCGGGAGTGAAGCGTCCATACGCCGGCACGCTCGGACGCACCGACAACTGCCAAGTGGGAGTGTTCGTCAATTACGCACGACGCGCGGCGCTTGGAGACGATTCAGCGCGGGCCAAGGAAGCCAAGGGCCGCGCGTGTACGAATACGTGGAGCTGACCGTGTGGTTCTCGGAGGAAGGTTCGCCAGCGGCGCCAGCGGAGCGGTTGTTGGTGCGGCGTTCGCTCGGACAAGACGCCGAGATCAAGGTGCAGCGCAGCAACGCTCCGGCGAAGATTCCACTTGCCAAGCTTGCCCAAGTGGGCGGAAATCGCTGGACCATCGAAGAG